>JAUVJE010000084.1 GCA_030592355.1 Clostridia bacterium | reverse complement strand
TTACCTTATTTTGCAGCATAAATGGCGTGAAACATTATATGAAACATAAAAACGCAAATTTGCTCCTTGGATTAATTTACGAAAATACCGTGAAACATAGTGTGAAACACCATGGATAGTGCTTTACAAGTAAATTGCCGAAAAAAAGAATGAATGCTGTAATTACATGTATGATTAGCAATTTTATAAATTTAATTAACTTAAAGGGAATTTTTTGCTTTACGCAAGGTATTCAATTATATATAATGTTAGTTACCATCCAAAAGGAAAAGACATGTATAATTTTAAAGAATCAAAAACGTTTTTATATTCTGACACTCCGATTTCTGACATTTTTATCAGTGAATATTTACCTGAGATGACAGGAATACAGGTAAAAATTTACTTGTATTGTTTGTTTTTATCAAAAAATAAAAAAAATATATCAGAGATGCAATTTGCAAAAACATTCGGATTGCCCGAGGAGAAGATTGCCGGAATCTTCAAAGAGCTTATTGAAAAAGGGCTTTTCCAGAAAAAAGGAAAAGGTTTTGTGCTGACAGATCTTAAAGATAAAGAAATTAATAAATTATATAAACCCAGAACAACTCCGAATGCTATGGAACTGGATATTAAAAAAAGCATTGTGTCATCAATTAATAAAGGGTTTTTCCAAGGCATAATGCCAATTTCCTGGTATCAGAACATAGAGATGTGGTTTAATCTTTATAAATTTGAAGACGAAGTCATGTTTATGCTTTTCAACTACTGTAATGAGCGTGGTTTATTGAAGTTCTCATATGTAAACGCTGTTGCAAAGAACTGGGCAGAGGCGGGAATAAAGAATGAGGCAGAGTTGGATGACTACTTTATGAAATACAAGAAGACAAAAGAGATTTCAACTAAAATTGCAAAAAAACTAAATCGAAGTTCCAGATTTACTGAATATGAAGAAAGATATATAAAAAAATGGGTGAATGATTACAGGTACAGCATGGACATAATTGATTTAGCACTTAGGAAAACAGTCAGGATATCTAATCCGAATTTAGAATATGTACATAAGGTTCTGACTGGATGGTATAAAAGCGGATATAGGACGCCTTCCCAAGTCGAGAAGGGGGATAAAAAATATTCGTCGACAAGAAATAACGGGGTCCTTGATGAAATGATGCTTAAAAAAAAGATTCGCGAGCATTATGAAAAAATAAAAACGCAAAATAATAAAATAATGGAAAAAAGAAAGGAAGAAGTTTATGCTAAAATTCCGGATGTTAAAAAACTGCTTTCAGATGTTGCTAATCTCAGCATAGACTCTCTTGCAATGAAAAAAGACAAAAAGCAAGATGCTTTTTCTAAAATTGATGTAATGAAAGAAATGGCTACGACACTGCTTATTAAAAACGGATTTGCCGAAAACTATCTTGATTCTGTTTACAATTGCGGGAAATGTTCAGATTCAGGAGTTCTTCCGGATGGAAGCAGTTGCGTATGTCGCAAAAAACTTATTAAAGAACTGAAAAGCCAGTAAATTTACAAATAAAAAGAATAATAGTAAAAATTGTCCTTAGGGACAATTTTTCATTAATATATCATATTTAGCAAAAAACAAGGATTAAAGACGGATTATGTTTACATCCATATATTCAGAAACCAAGTCAATTTCCTTTTCCTTACATGTAAATACCACAATTTGCTTGTCTTTTGCGATTTCATAGAGAAAATCAAAGGTGCTTTTGATTCTGTTTTCATCATAGTAGGCGAAAGCTTCATCGATGATAATTGGAACAGATTCTTTTTCAGAGAAAACTTCCAAAGCTGCGACTCGCAATGCGAAATACATTTGATCTATAGTTCCGTCGCTGAATTCCCACAAAGAGTGAATGGCATTTTGAAATTCTGTATTCATTTCATTATCAAGTCCGGTGGCAAGCATTGAATGGCTGCCGCCGGTAATGCGATTAAGAATAACTCCGGTTTTTTTATTAAGTTGCGGTATTATGTCTTCCTGCATTTTTCCCGCTGCTTGTGTGATAATTTCGGATGCAAGCTCAATGGCCTGTAAGTCAATCTGTATGAAATCCAGTTTTTCTTTGCATAATTCCATGGATTCTTCAATCTGTGCCATTTCTTCATCACTTTGCATATATTCACGTAGAACGGCCTTAACACCGGAAAGCTCCCTCTGCTTCATTTCAAATTCAGTGCGGGGACTATTAACAGCAATTGATGCCGAAGCTGTTTCGTCAATTCCCGATTCCCGTATCTGTTTATTTACATCATTAAGAAGGCCTTCTACCTGCTCAATGTTGTCATATTGCCCAAGAACCTCTCCCCTGAATTTTTCCAGATCAAACTTCCGTTCTTTTTGCCGCGCCAGCTGATTTTCCAATGAAGCAGACCGATTTTTATTTTTGAATAGTTCATTTAGAATACCGCTGGCCTCTTCGAATGATAATGCTTTTGTGCGGTCTGCCGTTTCTATGAATGCATTAACCATGACCAAATCCTGCCGGCACTCTTTAATTAGACTCATTTGCTCAAGCAGGTCTTCCGTTGTATATGGAACTCTCTTAAGATGAAGATATATTAAAAAGGCTGTAATAATTGCGGTTGCAATAAAAATAACTGGATGGAAAAGAATTGCCAATAAAGCCGTTACGGTTACACCGGCATAACAAAGAGCCAGCCAAAACCGCTTCCTGCGTTTGCTTGTTTCGAGTTTAATATGCCTGACTTCCGGATCTCCATCGAAAATGTTTTTTTGCCGCTCGATGGCTGTAGCTGTTTTTTTAATATTTTCCATTATTTCTGCTTCGGTAATATTTTCTGGAAGACGGTTATTGTCAATAAGCTGTCCGGTTGCGAAAATTTCATCGCTGAAATTTTGTATATCAATAGAAAAACTGTCGTATTTATTTTTAAGTCGCAGCAGAACGGCCTTTTCTTTGGATAATTTTACAGTTTCCAGCGATGCTTCGTAGTTAACAAGTTTACTTTTCAGGTCCTTGATTTCTTTTTCCAGGGATTGCTGTTTATCACTGTATTCAGCCATTTCATGGCGCTTTTGATTCGCGGATTCCATCAAGGAAGCAAGCCGTTTGTGCTCAGCCATGGCAATATTATAAGGCTTGTTTTTGGTGCGGTTGTTGCCTACTGATGTAGCGGCAGAGGATAATGCAGTCTTTGCGGAAACCGCCGATGTATTTTCGTTGCCCGTCTGGGAAAGGTTCATTAGCTTTTCAAATAAATTTTTACGGTCGTCATGAAGTACAATAGTACCACCCTGTTTGATAAAAGAGGTGTTTTCGAAACATTCCCGGTCCATGTTCAGCAAAGTTTCTCCAACTGCCAGACCGTCTCGTTTAGTATATGGAAAATCCGATGTGATATCTCTCAGATTATCGTCAAATACAGATGCGTTCTTACGGGTAAAATCTCTTTCGATTTTTAACAGGTTGCCGTCATCGGTTTCAATTTCCAATATTCCGCCGAATACAGAGCCGCTCCAGGGTTTATATTTTTTTAAATCGGGAAGCCGGCCTTCTTTGTCAACGTTCTTTCTCGGGAAATCGAAGAGCATGGCTTTAAGAAAAGACTGAAGAGTGGATTTGCCGGCTTCATTTTTGCCAAAAACAAGATTAAGGCCGCTCCCTAGATTAATTTCCTTATCGGTAAATTTGCCATAACCGTTTATGAGAAGTTTCTTTATTTTCATAAACCTTCACCGCCAGCCCGTTCTATTTTACCGTTATCAATAGCCTCTATTCCAAAATATAGGGCTTTTTCAAGCAAAGCTTTATCTTCATCAGCAGCAGTTTCCATCTTTTTCAGAATTTGTCGAGTGAAGAGGCCCTTAAGACCTTTCATAACCGACAGTTCGTCGATAGATACAAAAACATGTGATTCATCCCGGACTTTTGCAAAAAGCACTGAGCTTGAAAAATCCTTCTCTAAAAGTGAAATGTCCGGGCTGTAGTCAAGGGGTTTGTTTCCGGTGAGAACAATCTTATAAAGCCGGTCTTCAGACTTTAGCAAGGGTTTTATCGAGTTAATAACCTGCTGGTTGCTATCGTATTCGCTTATATCTATTGCCAGTGTTTCGTATAATGTTTTTGTGTTTGCCCGGAATTCAACCTCTGGTCCGGAGTTTTTAATAATGGTTCCCGAAAAGAAACCATGGGCTCCCGGTTCATCAAATCCAAGTGGTTCAAGACTTCCGGGATTATAAAAAATCCCGCTGCCTTCACCCGTTTTTTTCTTATGGTTATGTCCTGCGGCAACATAGTCAAAGCCTTTTGACCTAAGAAGGTGTGATGAAATTGAATTATAGTCGCGGCTGCCTATCTGAAGATCCGCGTCACCGTGGAACAAAAGGACATTTATTCTGTCATCCTGTAAATCCATGGTTTCCAAGCTGGCTGCCTGTCCGGTTCCGGAAACCCAACCAAGTCCGAAAATTTCTGTGTTGTTATCTTTAAAATAGATACTGTCAGTGTCGCTGCTTATAAAAAGAACATTGTTGCTCCATTTATAAGTCCTGTAATGAGAATTAACGGCTTCGGGATCGTGGTTCCCGGCTATCATGATGACTTTTATGTCCGGAATAGATGAAAAAAGCCCGTTTACGGCGGAAATCGTACGCAAACCGGTATATTCGTGCTCGAATAAATCACCTGCAACGAAAAGATAATCAGGCTTTTCTGTTTTTGCCTTCTCAACAAGGCGTGCCAGGCTGTTGAAAATTTCCCTTCTGCGCAAGGCAGGCAACCCCGGTTTTGACGCCAAGGTTCGAAACGGAGTATCAAGATGGAGATCCGCGCAATGAAAGAATGTAATTTTATCCATGAATATCCTCTTTGTACATTATTACAGCAAAAGCAACGGCATAATCGCGGCCATGGGATAGGCTGATGTCGATTTTTTCTGCATCTATTTCTTCAAATGTTTCTTTTGCCGAACCTTTTAGAGAGACATACGGTTTGCCTTGCGGGTCATTAAGAATTTCGATTTCCAAAGGAGCGGCTTTTTGGCCCATGCCGGTACCGAAAGCTTTTGCCACAGCCTCTTTTGCGGCAAACCTGGCAGCAAGGCTGCTGTATCTGCCTGCTTTTTTACCTATACAATATTCTTGCTCGTTAAGAGTATAAATCCGGTTGAGAAACGAAACCGTTTTATTAACTGCCTTTTTTATTCTGTCTATTTCGACTATATCTGTACCGCAGGTAATTTTCAAAAAATTCCTCCCAGGGGCTTAGCTAAATAAACCCGATATTTGCCTTTAAGAGAAGTAAAGGCTGATTGTGCTTTCTTTTGCGAATCAAAAATGCCGTAAACCGCCGCCCCGCTGCCTGTCATCAGTGCAGCCGATGCACCTGTGTCAAGTATATCATGCTTTGTTTTGACAATACCCGGTTTTTCGGGGAAAATCAATTCCTCAAAAGCATTGTTTAAGCAGGTGCAAAGCTTTTTAAAGTTACGTTCATTAAGAGCGGTTTCGATAGAATCAATGTTAGGGTGAAAAGTAGATTTGCCATCCTTATATAATGAATATGCATGAGCCGTATCTACGAATTCATCGGGCATTGCGATTACAAAATAAATTTTCTCAAAAAGAGGCAACTCAGTAAGTTCCTCTCCTCTGCCCCTTGCCCTTTGTGTTCCGCCGTTTATACAAAAAGGAACATCAGAACCAACTTCCAGTGCTAATTCTCCCAAAATTGATGTGCCATAATTAGTACAATACAGTTTATTAAGCCCGCGCAGTACTGCTGCGGCATCGCTGCTTCCGCCGCCAAGGCCTGCCTGCGACGGTATGTGCTTTTCAATTATTATATGAACGCCCTCTTGTGAAATATCCAGCCTGTGCTTTTTAAAAAAGGCCATAGCCGCCTTGTAAGCGGTGTTGGATTCATGCAATGGAATATTTGGGTCGGAACAGCTTATTATTATCCCCGGATGTTTTTTTAAATAAATATCGTCGTACAAAGAAACCGTTTGCATAATGGTGTCGATATCGTGATAACCGTCAGAACGTTTCCTGATTATATCAAGACCAAGGTTTATTTTTGCATATGCTTTTTCTTTAATCATTTTATCCTCGGGAAATTAATAAAATTACACTCGTCAAATACGAGGCACACTATAAAAAGAATTATATTTAGTAAGGTTTATCCTGTCAATTATTTATGTCCGTACCTAAAGAAGGTGTTAGAGCAATTATCAATGGGCTCTATCTCTATGGTAACATCGTCAATGCCCATTTCATGAAGTGTGTTTTTTACAGAGCGCTTCAAATTGACAAGTTCGTTGATTCCGGGTTCATTTTGCAAAGACAGATGGGAAGTCATAATATTACTGTCACCGTCAAGCGTCCAAAGCTTTGTTCCGTGGATTTCTTTAACCATGGGATGTAGTTTAAGTATCCTGCTCTCAATATTTGAAATATCATAGCCCTCGGGCACCGCCTGAAGGAATATTTTTATAATTTGGCCAAAATTCTGAATTATGTTCTTAAGAACAAAAGCAGTTATCAGCAAGGATAAAATTGGGTCCAGGACGGGGATATCTACAAATAGAAGGATTATACTGACGAATAGAACGGCTACCCAACCGAGCACATCTTCTAAAAGGTGCAGAGTCACAACCCTCTCAGCAATCTTTGTTCCCCGTTTTAACCGGATTACCGCGGCGCCGTTAATCAATATACCAAGAACGGCAAGGAATATCATGCCTTTTGCCTCAATAGGTTCAGGAGAAAAAATACGCGGTACGGCATTGGCTATTATAAAACCCGAGCCAACCATGAGCACAACTGCATTCATAAGGGCGCCGACAAGCGAAAGACGCTTATAACCATAAGTATATTTCGAATTGCTTTCTTTACCGGAACGTTTTTCAAGTATCCAAGACAATCCCAGTGTCAGACTGTCGCCCAAATCATGAACCGCGTCAGATAAAATTGCAATACTGTTTGTCATAAGGCCGCCAACTATTTCTATTACAACAAAAACAGCATTCAATAAGAACGCAATACCGATATTTCTTTGACTTTCGCGGCCGTGGTTATATACATGATGAGTATGCATATGACAGCTCCCCTTATATTATATACATATTATTACCCTTGAGATATAAATGGGAACAAAAACCAAAGCGGATTAATGGAAAACGTATTTAAAATTCATCAGTAACATATGCTATTATTTAATGTAATGGAGGTGTTTTATGAAAATTGGCATTGTAGGAACAGGTGCGTTTGCACAGAATTTCATTCCCCTTTTTAAACGACACCCCTCGGTGGAAGAAGTAATCCTCTGTGATATCGACAGTAAAAAACTTGAAGATAATCTTAAAAAATTCAACATATCAAAAGGATCCCCGTCTCTTGATGCCCTACTGGAAACTGGCGTGGACTCAATTGCAATATTTACCCAGAACTGGATGCATGGTCCCCAGGCAGAGAAAGCCCTTTATGCAGGAAAGAACGTCTATTCAGCGGTTCCCGCGGGTCTTACGATGAATGAAGTGGCAAATCTTGTGAAAGCTGTTAAAAAAACCAAAAAGATATATATGATTGGCGAAACCAGCTACTATTACCCGGAAGTCATATACTGCAGGCAACAATTTCAAAAGGGTAAATTCGGGCGGATAGTATATGGTGAGGGAGAGTACTATCATGATATGGACCACGGTCTTTATGATGTTAAAAAATGGCGCGGCGGCAAAGATTGGAAAAAGATTGCAGGCAACCCGCCCATGTATTATCCTACTCACTCCACCAGTTGTATAATTTCGGTAACCGGAGCTCATATGATCCATGTATCGTGTCAGGGTTTTATAGATAACCATAAAGACGGATTGTATAAAAAGGGTGTTAACAAGTGGAATAATGAATTCAGCAATGAATCTGCATTGTTCAGAATGTCGGACGGCAGTTCAACAAGGATAAATGAGTTTAGAAGAATCGGTCATCCCGGAACCGTCAGGATGTCTCTTTTTGGCACAGAAGGAAGTTTTGAACACAACAGACATGGGGCGGTGTGGATAACCAAAGAGAGAGATGGACATATCTTTGTAGATGAATTAATTAAATGCGCACCCAATCCATTAAAAACAGAACTTGCCGGAAACAGTAATCTTATGGCTAAAGTACAATCAGAAGATGGAACACATCTTGGAGTTGCTCCGATACAGAATGTAAAATCTTTACCAAAAGAATATCAGGGAGAGAGAAACGGCCATCGCGGCTCCCATCATTTCCTGATTCATGATTTTATAACATGTGTGGAAAATGGTCTTATGCCGGCAAATAATGTATGGCAGGCAGCCCGGTACATGATGCCCGGCCTTATAGCCCATGATTCAGCCGTGCAGGGCGGAAAACTGCTGGAAATCCCAGATTTTGGTCCTGCTCCAACCTAAAATCCAGAAATCACCTCTGGGATGATTTTTGAAATGTAAAAAAAGGAGGGCAAAAGCCCTCCTTTAGTTTTGTTTCTTCTTATGTTTATTGGAATAACGGAATTAATAATTTAAGCATGAACAACACAACTATAACATACATCATCGGATGCAGGTCTTTGCCCTTTTTACTGATGAGCTGGAGTATTGTGTAAGCAATAAAACCGAACATCATGCCGTCTGCTATACTGCTGACAATAGGCATAATAATGATTGTAAGGAAAGCGGGAATTGCGATTGAGTAATCGGTAAAATCGATGTTCTTAATTGCCTTCATCATCATGAGTCCTACAATGATAAGAGCAGGAGCCGTTGCAAAAGCAGGAACAGCCAGGAATATTGGTGAGAAGAATAACGCGATGACAAACATACCTGCGGTTGCTACGGAAGTCAAACCTGTTCTTCCTCCTTCTGCTACGCCTGCAGCGCTTTCAATATAACTTGTAACCGTCGATGTTCCTAAAACAGCACCGGCGGTTGTACCAACGGCATCAGCCATTAAAGCGCCCTTGATATTCGGAAGCTGGCCTTTTTCATCTAGTAGATTTGCCTGGCTGGAAACACCAACCAAAGTTCCGATGGTATCAAACATATCAACCATTAAGAAAACAAAAACAATTATAAGGAAATCTAAACCTAATTTCCATGCACCGGCAAAATCAAATTTGAAGAATAGTGGTGCAAGGGACGGTGGCATTGAAATAATTGCCGAAGGATAAAGACTAAATGTGCCGACAGCCGGATCGGGAACATACCAACCGATTGCCTGTGCGCCGATGCCTAAAATATAGGTTGCCAAAATGCCCCATAATATCGCGCCTTTAACTTTGAAATGCAACATAACTCCAATAAGAAGCAATCCTACAAAGGCTAATACGGTCTGGGGTGCCAATAAGTTGGCTCCCATTTCTATATTTGCACTGCCAAGCCCGATGACAGCAATAAATAAACCAATACCTGCTGTAATGGCATATTTAAGGTTTTTGGGGATTGCGTTAACGATGGCTTCTCTGAACTTGAAAAGAGTTAATAGAATAAATATCAGACCTTCTATTAAGATTGCCGTTATTACGATTTGCCATGATATACCGCCAAGGACAATACTTGCAAAGAATGCATTTA
>JAUVJE010000003.1 GCA_030592355.1 Clostridia bacterium | reverse complement strand
TAAGTTTCTTCTCCTGATCCAGCCTCGCAAACAGTATTTCCGCTTTGCCAACATAATCACCGGTTTTAAGCCCGCCGAAGGTTGTCAGAGATTCCCACGTACTAACATCTGTATTCAGCTGTTTAAGAATGGCTGAGGCTGTTTCAGGCATGTATGGCTGCAGCATAACCGCGCAAAATCTGATGCTTTCAAGAAGATTGTAAAGAACAGTGGCAAGCCGTCCTTTTTCATTTTCATCTTTCCCTAAAATCCATGGTGTGGTTTCATCGATATATTTATTGCTTCTTCTTAGAAGTGTGAAAATTTCTCCAATAGCATCGGAAACCCTAAGCTCCGACATTTTATCTTCAACCTTGCCGGGGGTTTTCAACGCCAGCTCAATAAGCTCATTGTCGATGTCTTCTTTGATTTCAGGTGCCAGAATCTCTCCGCCAAAATATTTATTAACCATGGTAACGGTTCTATTAACTAAATTCCCAAGAATATTTGCGAGGTCTGAATTAATTCTCTCAATAATTAATTCATAAGTAATCGCTCCATCCTGGGCAAAAGGTGTTTCGTGCAAAACAAAATACCTGATTGCATCAACTCCAAAATATTCAACAAGGTCGTCTGCATACATTACATTGCCCTTGGATTTGCTCATCTTTCCCGCCCCCATATTGAGCCAGGGATGTCCGAAAATTTGTTTGGGCAACTCTATATCAAGAGCCATAAGCATTATCGGCCAGTACAATGTATGAAAGCGTATAATATCCTTTCCTATCAAATGAACATCAGCAGGCCAGAATTTTTTAAACAACTCGCCGTGATTCCCATCGGGGTCATAGCCAAGTCCTGTTATGTAATTACTTAGGGCGTCTATCCAAACATATATTACATGCTTTTTATTAAGCGGAACTTTAATTCCCCAGTCAAATGATGTCCGCGAAACGCACAAGTCCTGCAGTCCGGGTTTAAGAAAATTATTTATCATTTCGTTTTTCCGGGACTCAGGTTGTATGAAATGGGGATTATCCTCAATGTGTTTCATAAGCCTGTCCTGGTATTTGCTGAGTTTTAGAAAATATGATTCTTCTTTTGTTTTAACCACATCCCTTTGGCAGTCCGGGCATTTCCCTTCATCCAGCTGGGTTTCCGTCCAAAAAGATTCGCATGGGGTACAGTACCATCCCTCATAAACACCCTCGTAAATATCTCCCTGTTCATACAGTTTTTCAAAAATTTTCTGTACCGCTTTTTCATGTTCCGGATCAGTGGTGCGGATGAATTTGTCGTGGCTGCTTCCCATTATGCTCCAAATACGTTTGATTTCCGCTGTAATGCCATCAACATATTCCTTAGGCGTCTTACCTTCTTCGTCAGCTTTAATCTGAACTTTCTGACCATGCTCATCAGTGCCTGTCATATAGAAAACATCATATCCCGACATTCGCATAAAACGGGCAATGCTGTCCGCTAAGACAGCTTCGTATGTGTTCCCGATATGCGGTTTCCCCGATGTGTAGACAATCGCTGTAGTGATATAATAGTTTCCCTTTGACATGATTATGTCTCCTTTTACCTAATTCAAATTTGTATGTAATAATATACACTATAAAGTCCGGTTTTAGCAACTTATCTCCTTATAGGATTAATAGCTATTACCATCTTCAATATATTGGTAAGATGCCTTTATGGCATATATGAAATTATCAGGTACTAACATTGCTTCATCCTCGGTATTCAAGCCTATACCGGACATTAAATAAAGACTTTTGGTTGCATGACCAATAGATCCATATGCCGGGGCTTCAAACTGTACGGTGACCATCTCACTTCCATCTTTACCACCTGCATAAGAACCTGAAGATATTATACCCTTCTCATTCCCCTTTTCATTATAGAAAACGGCAAGCCCTGACGGACTGGGATAGCTGCTGTCATCACCTTCATAATAACTTGTATACGACAAAGTGATGATTTCCCCCGGCCTGATGATTTCAGGCAAATCATCCCACACAATTTCGTAAGTTTTTGTTTTTGAAGTTTCGTCTGGATATGAGGTTGTTGAGGTAATATTATATGAGAATGCCGTTGTTTCACCAATTGTATGAGTTTTTATTCTGGGATCCGAGCTATCTTCAGTGATATAATCAAATTGCTGATTTTCTTTAAATTCATACAAATTCCGTTGCCAGTATCCTTCTGTCCCATCCTTGACTATAAATTGTCCGCTAACTGTCTTATCTGTATCTTGAACATATATACCGGTAACCTCATATGTTCCGGGAACTTCGGGTGCATAAGTAGCTGGCTGACCCGACTTATTTTCATAAAGAATATCTTTTCCGGTTGTAGCTTTGTATGCAGCCATAGTCTGTTCATCTGCAGGTTTTGCGGACCATTCATAATAATTTATCGACTCATATGAAGTTGCAAATTCTGAGTTTGTTTCAATATCGACATATATTCTCTCTCCCGGCAGATAACCCTCCCTGTCAAAAGAAAGCCACCTGGTTTTGTCTGTAGGAGTTACGGCTGGCTCTTCTGTTGGTTCTACAGTTGGATCCGGTTCCTCTGATACATCAATTCCTTCTATTTGAACAACTATAGTGCCATATCCTGCAGATTTAGTCATTGCAGAATCTTCATAAGCTGTAACCTGAATTTGATATCTGCCCGGCTGACTGTATTTATCAGTTGTTTCTGTCATACCCATTCCACTTACCTGTGCCTTAGCATCTGTATCCCATTTGTAATACCAACCCCCATCGCCTTTTGTTGAGAATTTTACTTCGCCATTTACCAAAGGTTTTGAAGGGTTGTACGAAATACTAAGAACCTGTGTGTCACTTACCTTTACCCTTCCGGAAGTTATCTTTTTACCCGAAGAAGAATCTTCGAAAGTTACCACTAAATCCTGCATATTTCCAGCATCAAATTCATAAGTTATTTTATCGCTGATTCTGCCACTCTTATTAGTATGCTCTTCTTTCTCTATGAATGTTCCATCATCGAGATGCCAGCTCACTGTCACATCACTTATAGATGTGGGAATATTCCCGGCGATTGCCTGAAATTTGTATTGTTTCAACGGCTTTACATCCTCAAGCTTGTCCGGCTTGAGTTTTAGAGTAATGTCACTGACTTTAATATTTATTTTCTCTTTTTCACCACTGAATGCAGTTATATACATCACCTGTTCCATACCTTCAGCAAACTCAACTGCAATGTAAGAAGGGCTTCCTGCTATTATTCCAAGGGAACTTGTACCACCGGGAACCCTATCATGGCTGAATGTTTTCTTATTAAAACCATCTACAAGAAAAACTTCAATTCTTGCCGATGGAGACATTTTTCCATCTGCTTCGATTATCAAAGTTCTGGAACCATCTGAATTAAAAGCTTTTGGTTGTGTAAGTAATGCAGCCATTGTCCAGTCTCTTTTTATATCCAAAATAGTTTTCAGGGTTTTCCCTTTTCTAACAGATTTTACTCTGACACCTATATTTGTAATATTGAACTCCGGCATTCCACTGTCTGTAAGTACCTTCTGCCAGAAAATTCTGTAGTTTGCATGATTTGATTTACCGGTAGCAGTGCGCACATATGAGTCAAAAGCTTCCTCTACGTCTGAGCGTCCTGTAACCAGAGCATTCCACATTGTTCTGAAGCTTGCTCCTTGGCTCATAAGGTAATCAATATATGCTGACATACCGTATTCGTGACCTTCTTCTCTATTTTCAAAAAACTCTAGATATTTATTCATATTTGTATAGGTATGTAAATTTTCTATACCGTAGTTGGTTCCAACATAATAACTAGCATATTCTGCCGTTGCTTCCATTAGCCACCTGGCACTACCCATTTGCAATACTGTTAGACGATGGTTTTGGAATGCATGGAAAAGTTCATGGGCAACAGTAGTCTTCAGGTCTCTATCATCATTATATTTAGTCGGTATTATTAATTGCTCTGTAGTCCAGCTGTATTCAGCTCCATATTTATTATATGATGATGAAACTCTTACAATAAGCCTTGTATCTATTATTAGCTTGTTACCACTAAGCCAGCTTAAAGGGTTCAGGGTTGTTGCAATATCATCTATTTTAGTTAAAGAATAGGAAGGAGAATTACTTTCTCCTATTGCAGATGAATATTTCAAATATGAGTCATCAAGTGCTGTTCCGATACGTTTTGCCATATCAGCCATTGTTCCTGTTTTTGCCTGATCAGGAATATCTGTTTTATCACGCTTATTATATGCAATGAGAAAGTGATCAGCTTCGTATACAGAATAGACTTTTTTAAGAGCGAGAAGCCGCCAGTTGGTCAGGTGATCCGTGTAAACCCTGACTTTGCCTTTTTCTGAATCATAATACGAAGATGCCTGTATCCATTCATCAACATTGTCATCCCAGTAAGCAGCGGTTATATACTGGCTGTCTTCCATTCCTTTTTCTATCTCAAATTCCAGCATCAGGAGGTCGTCGAAGCTTGAATAGTCTCCAATCTCCACGCTATATACACGACTGTCAAAATAAAGTTCTTCATCATGAGTGGGGGCATTAATAACTTCTGAAATTTTCAATTCCTCACCGGCAGATACTATTCCCATAGGAACAGTAACCGTAGCACCATCAACTTCAAGAACAGCTCCGGATTGGGTTGTATCAATATTCCCCAGCACCTCATATTCTTCTTCTAAAAAAGTGAATGTAGAACCTTTTGACTTTTTCCCGTCTTTTTCGACAAATATTTCAATTTCTCCGCTGCCTTCAGGAACCTTTACTGATATTTCACGCTTTCCCCACGAAGTTATAACAGCCTTGGTTTCCCCAAAATATACATCTGCTGCTCCCGGTTCTTCACCAAACCAGAATCCTTTAAGTGCTATTACCGATCCGGGTGCTGCGGCCTTGGGAATCACTCTGTTTAATCTGGATGTGCATCCTGAAAGAATAACAAGTATTGCAATTGAAAGAATAAGTATAATCCTGCGATGTCTCATGAAATCCACCTGCTTAACTAAGAATTTTTGAATAGCGTACCTGGCCACACAAAGATAATTATACCATTAAAGGCTTAAAAATTTATCAAAGTAAACACTGAATTTGCAATTAGTTAAATGATATGTTACACATCATTGTACAACCTACAACAAATGAATTTCAAAAAATATTCCTAAGGACAATTTCCGTTTTTAGTGATTGTGAAAAATATGCGACGGAAAAGAAAAATTACCGTTCCGTCAGCAATAACAGGATACTCTTTTCTGACCTCTTGCAAAACCAAATCCTTAAAAATTGCACATTCATCATCATCCAGTTCACTCAAATACGGTTTCATACCAGTTGAGCTACCAGTCCACTATAGCTTCATGATTAAGTATTATATGATGGTAATGTGTTTCCCAAATATCTATATCACCCTTCAAGCAGCTGAGAATATCATAGCGGAATATCAGCGGAGGGATGATTTCCCATACGGAGGGATAATTTCCCAGTTGGCTAGAGTAATCTTGATCCGTTGATGTCTAGATGGAAGCTGAGGCCAAGGTATTCCGCTGCCCGTCTGCTCATGGACATTCGACCAAGGAATATTTCAAAATAGTCCATAACAGGACTGATTTCAGTATCAATTCCGAGAATTAGCTCTGCAGTTTTATTGTCCTTGTTAACCACTATTTTTGAACTCTCGACTGCATAATTTACCTTATCATGAATAGAAAATGTGGATTTATCTTTTTTATTAACACGGCTCCTGTGCACATCGGCTTTATCTGCCAGTATTAATGCTGCAGAAATAACACTCACCGCTGTACCTGTCTGTTCGTCATGCTGACCTATGGCCATCATGATTTCCAGTGCATCTTCTATCGGCATTCCCATTCTTATAAGAATATCATATGCCAGCGTTGCCCCCGTATGAGCATGGTCCACGCGATTGACGGCGTTGCCAATATCATGCAGATAACCTGCAATCCGGGCAAGTTCGATTTCCCGTTCTCCATACCCAAGCTCCATAAGAATATTCCCGGCGGTTTTTGCCACCAACCCCACATGCCTAAAAGAATGCTCAGTATAACCGATCTCCGTCAGCTGTCTTGCAGCAAACCTAAGCAGGTGCTTAACTTCATTATTTTTCTTTATTTCCTGAAGCATTATCATTATTCACCTCTATATATATTTTTGAGGGCGATATATTCATCGGCATTGCGCCTGATACCCTCAATTTCTTCTTCTGTCAATTGGCGTCTGACCTTTCCCGGGCTTCCCATAACCAGACTTCCTTCGGGCACTATTGTTCCCGGAGTCAGTAAGCTTCCAGCCGCTATAAGGCAATTATTTCCGATTTTCACACCATCCAGCAACACAGCGCCCATGCCTATTAATGAATTAGCCCCAATCTCACAACCATGGAGCACAGCGTTATGACCTACTGTTGTACCTTCACCAACAACTGTCTGAATGTTCTCGCTGCAATGAAGCACACACCCATCCTGCACATTTGCACCTTTTTTTATAATTATTTTATCAACATCGCCGCGTAAAACCGCTTTATGCCATATGCTGCAGTCCTTCCCTATAACAACCATTCCGATAATATCTGATGAAGAAGCTGTATAGGCTGTACCATGTATGACGGGTTCATAACTCCCAAATTTTTCTATCATAATATCCCCTTGCAAAAAAGCGGCACAACGGCCGCCTTTTATAACTTATTCAGAATGTTTAACCAATCATTGATTATTACATTCCTGATTTGCTACCGTACACGAAGTTTTACAGGCGGACTGACATGAGTTCTGGCATTCTCCGCAACCTTTACCAGACAGGTTCTTGTTAAGTTCAGCTTTATTAATGGTTTTAATGTGTTTCATATCAATCCCTCCCAGTTTTCATAAAAGCTCACCACTTATGATGTTACTCTTCTATAGACGGTGTTTCAACATTTCTGATAGCCCACTTTTTAAAGTGTATCTGTGTGCTTTCGACACTTGTTGTTACGATGATGTCATCTTCATTGATATTGATTACCTTGCCGTAGACTCCGCCTATGCTTGTGACCATGTCGCCTTCATTCATTGCACCAAGCATTTCTTTGGTTTTCTTTTCTTTTCTGCGCTGGGGAATTATCAACACCGCATACATGATACCGAAAACTGCCACTATCGAAACTATTGACCAAATACTATCCATTATTTATCCTCCTAAATTAGATGCATATCCATATTTTTTGAAGAATTCATCTCTGAAATCCCCAAGTCTGTCTCTTATTATAGCTTCTCTTATCTGTTTCATCAAGTCTAATAAAAAATGCAGATTGTGCCACGTCGTCAGCCTTAGCCCAAGCATTTCATTAGCTTTAATAAGGTGCCTGATATATGCTCTTGAAAAGTTTTGGCATGCATAGCAGGAGCACTCGGGATCCATGGGTTCGAATTTGTCTGCATTACCTGCATCGCGGACAATCAGTCTGCCCCGGGAAGTCATTACTGTTCCATTTCTTCCAATCCTCGTGGGCAAAACACAGTCAAACATGTCAATACCGCGCATACTGCCTTCAATAAGGCAATCAGGACTGCCGACACCCATAAGATATCGGGGTTTGTCTGCAGGCATTATCGGAACCGTATAGTCAAGGGTTTCATACATTTCGTCCTTTGGTTCCCCGACACTTAACCCTCCGATTGCATAACCGGGTAAGTCAAACGAGGTGATCTGCTTCGCACTCTTTTCTCTCAAATCCCTGAAGGTACCTCCCTGTATTATTCCGAACAGGGCTTGGTCTTCCCTTTTATGAGATACTATACAGCGCTCCAGCCATCTGGTGGTCCTTTTAAGTGAATTATCAGCATAATCGTGCTTACACGGATAAGGAATGCATTCGTCGAATGCCATTATGATATCCGCTCCAAGATCATTTTGAATCTCCATTGCCTTTTCAGGGGAAAACATATGCTTCGAGCCATCAATGTGGCTTTTAAACATAGCGCCTTCTTCTGTGATTTTACGTCTGTCGGAAAGGCTGAATACCTGGAATCCCCCGCTGTCGGTCAGTATGGGGCGATTCCAATTCATAAAACTGTGAAGCCCTCCTGCTTTTTTTACTATATCATGACCTGGCCGCAGATAAAGATGGTATGTGTTGGACAGAATAATTCCCGCATCCATCTCCTCAAGTTCCCGGGGCGACATCCCTTTTACTGTAGCCTGCGTGCCCACAGGCATGAATGCCGGTGTATCAAAGCTTCCATGGGGAGTGTGCACCCGTCCAAGTCTTGCTCCCGTCTGGGCACAGGTTTTTATTAATTCATATGTCACAGGATATTTACTCAAATCTATTTCCTTATATTCTTTTTACCATTATATCCGAACTGCGGTCTGGTTTGAAGATTTACTTAATATACATGGCGTCGCCAAAACTGAAAAATCTATATTTTTCTTTTACAGCTTCGCTGTATGCAGCAAGAACATTGTTCCGTCCCGCAAGGGCGCTCACAAGCATCAGAAGCGTTGATTCCGGCAGATGAAAATTTGTTATAAGCGCATCAATGGATTTAAACTTATAACCCGGATATATGAAAATGTGTGTTTCCCCGGCTCCGGCCTTTAAAAATCCACTGTCATTGGCTACGCTTTCAATCACGCGGGCACTGGTTGTTCCGACTGATATAATTCGGCCGCCGTTAAATTTTGATTCGTTTATTTTATTTGCGGTTTCTTCATTTATTTCATAATACTCCGAATGCATTATATGATCTGTTATATTTTCAGTTTTTACAGGCCGGAATGTCCCCAGACCTACATGCAATGTAACTTTAGCTATGGAAATGCCTTTTTTTCTGATTTTATCAAGAAGCTCATCTGTAAAATGAAGACCCGCTGTAGGTGCTGCGGCCGAACCCTTGTTTTTCGAATAAACGGTCTGATACCTTTCATAATCAGCAGGCTTCTCGGTTATATAGGGAGGGAGCGGCAAGATACCCGTTTTATCAAGTACTTCTTCGAATATACCTTCGTAAAAAAACCTGACAACCCTGTTGCCGTCGTCTATGATTCCGACAACCTCAGCTTCAAGCAACCCGTCGCCAAATGTAAATTTTCTACCCGGCAAAGCACGTCTGCCCGGCTTCACCAGCACTTCCCAGTCATCATCCTGCAAACGTTTTAAAAGCACAAATTCCATTTTACCGCCGGTGTCTGTTCTATGTCCAAGAAGACGAGCAGGTATAACTCTGGTGTCATTAAGCACCAGACAGTCGCCTTCTTTAATATAATCAATGATATCGTGAAACTGCCGGTGTTCAATGCCTCCTGTTTTTGAATCCAATATGAGAAGCCGGGACATATCCCTTTTTTCCGCCGGGTGCTGGGCAATCAGTTCATTTGGAAGATTATATGTAAAATCGCTTTTTTTCATCAGTAAAGATTCGCCTTTTCAATTTCAACACCTGTGAAGTAATGCTTTAGTATTTCAATATAAGTATACCCTGCGCTTGCCATTCCCATGGCACCCCGCTGGCTCATGCCTACACCATGGCCTGAACCCGCACCGGAAATCACAAAGTCACCGCCCATGGAATTATTTACCTGCAGGATAACCAAATTTCCGTTTCCATCTTTAGCATACACGGGTGCAACACTTGATATTGTAGAAATTCCCGATGATGTCTGAACGCTGGCTCCTGCAATATTTATGCTGTAAAGCGAGTTATTGGCTCCTTTTACCGTATAACCGGTGTCTCCTCCAACTGTAAAAACCTGAGATGGAAGATAGCTCGGGAAAGCAGATCTGACGCTTACTCTATTAAATGTCGTGGTTCCGTTGTTTCCCGTAATTTTCATTTCTACTACCCTGCCGGATTCAGAAACCTCTACTGCTTCGATTTTTGTAACCGAACCTATAAAAATACCCATGTTGTTTAAGTGATTTGTCATTTCATCAGAACTGAATGAATATGACCAGTACTTAGTTTCCTCGTAGGGATCAGCCACACTCTGAAGGTAAGGCACAGCCTTTGACCATACATTTTCAGAATTTGCAGTCGCCCCTCCGCTGGATGCGAAATAGTAAAGCCGGGCTAAGGCTCCGCCATATGTAACAACCATTGCCTCCGTTGCCTTTATCGCGTTGTTCGTAGCAAGATTTTCAACATCGTATCCGCCATACACCTGGCAACAGGTAGAATTGCACAAGTCAAACCCAAGCTCGCTGTGCTTATGATTTGCCACTGCATAGGTTCTTGCCGCAACCGACTGCGCCTTTAGCGCTTCGAAAGGTGTTTCAGTGGTTCCGATTTCCAGAGGCACTACTCCCCCAAGATAATCGCTTAAGCTCAATTCATTGATGACGGTTATCTGCGAACCCGGGAATTTTCTCAATTCTATCGATGTTCTGTATCTATCTCCGTTGATACTGATAGTTTTAGGATCTCCGTTAAATGTGCTTTTTATCATTAGGAATGAAATAAGGCTTTCTGAAGCAGCGGCAGCAAGTCCATTTGAGTATTTGATAATAATTCTATCGGTTGACGGCAATGAGACCGTGTAATTTCCGGCGCCTATCTTTGGCACAATTTTAGAAGATATCGCCCTTTCGGCATCCCCCTGGCTCAGGTAGCATCCTTCCCAGATCTGCCACAAGTTGTTTCCCAGGCAAACCGGGAAAGCCTCAAACCCTTGGCTCAGATATTCATTCAAGTCTGTATAAATCTTAGCGGCATCAGCAGTCGCATTGTTAAGTCTTATATGATAGGCGCTTACACCACTGTCAACGGTAGCTTTGACAATGAATGGCGTTTCAATCAATTTTGTGTAATTTCCGTACTGATTTGTCCCTATTTCAATACCGCCGACGGCAGATATTGTAGCCATTTCAAGAGTTGTATCCTTGGAACCGGAGGCGTAATTAATACCTATTCGTATATTTTTTGACGTACTGACATAAGCATCGGCTTCATTGCCGGGCGCAATCATAACAATTAAGAATAATAAAACGAGAACAATCGTGAAATGTTTTTTATACTTAGAAAGCATTTTTTCCTCCGTGAATCAACACCGTAGTGACTAATCTTTTGTGTGCCTTATCTAGTAATATTATAGTATGTAACGACTTCATACGCAAATTTCACAGCTTCATTAAACTCCATTTAGGGCTTATTGCACAACTCAAAAATACTTCTATTACTATTTTCACACATTTTTGAGTTAATGAAGTACAAGGATTTTGGTGTTATTCTAATAATATCCTTGCACTTCATTCGGGAAACTGCAAATTTATTCCCGGTGCAATGCGCCAATAAATAGGGAGATTTACTAAAAACTCAATAGTTTGACTTGTTTTTCAGTAAATACGGATAATCTCCGTTATTGCACACTTGCAAATCGTGTTGTGCAATACTCTCTACTTATTGAAATTTAATGATATTTGCCATATTTTAAACCGCATTTTATAAAATATTCCGTCGATTCAATTATCCTGTCCAGCTGCTCTAGTGTTTTAAAACTGTTAAGACCGCATACGGATGATGCCCCTTTTAATATAAATCCGCCGCCTTTTGCACAAGTTTCTATTGCGTCCGCGACCATCCGTTCAATTTCTTCTTTTGATATATCGACAAAGCGCTGGGACGGTATGTTGCCGCCAAAGGACATCCTTTTTCCCATAAGTGCTTTCGCTTCCTTCAATACTGTGTCGCCCAGCGGAGTCATCTCCATTGGTTCAAGAGAATCAATTCCCATATCCGCCCAGTGCTCAAGATGCTTAAAAACCGGCCCATGGGCGTGGTGCCTTATCAATCCTCCCGCCTTGTGAATCTTCTTGTTCATCACCACATCATATTGATAGATGAATTCATCAAACATTTCCCGGCTAATCCATGGTTCAATTGCCATTTCAAGTGCGCAAAAGTAGTAAACGGCCGGTAGTGCCAGCTGCTCAATGAATCTGTTTATTTGAGTATACATTTTCGCAAGAATTTTATGTATCAGTTCTGTTTCAGTTATAAGCCACATGTAGAATTTTTCAGGAGGAGTATTTCGTGCCAGCATGCCAAAGGGATGAACTACTGCAATCGTGGGCACAT
Organism: Clostridia bacterium; assembly: GCA_030592355.1. Taxonomy (GTDB): domain Bacteria; phylum Bacillota; class Clostridia; order DUPQ01; family DUPQ01; genus JAFGQE01. Next base: position 18,341 of record JAUVJE010000003.1, on the reverse strand, counting down.
ATCTTTCGCCGCAGATATTTTCAAGTTGCTCATTATAGTCAGATTGAATCGGGATTTGCGGAAAATCACAGGATGCGAACATTTTAATATCTTTCAGGTTATTAAAGTACTGTTTTTTATAGTGACAATACTGAACGTTCAACCTATCCCTTTGAACCACCTGTGTAAAATCTCCATGGTCGGTTTGATAAACATTCTCCGTATATGTATATGTAGTGTCATTAGCGATTTCTTTAGTTTTTAATTCTGCCGGAACGCCGAAAAACCCCGGATTAATTACAGCCGGTCCTCTGAAACCGTCACAATATTCATCGGCCATTTCGATTAGTTTCTGTGCCTTGGGGTAATCTTTCAGGTTTTTTGGAATCCACAACTCAATGGGAACCCTGTCTGCTTCCTTAAAAGCAAGTGCATATTCTAATCGCTTTCTGCCTGTAAATGTCATGCCGATATTATATCACCATTGAATTACACCTGGTAAAAATTATTGAGTTTAATAAACAATATGCGTATTCCCATTTAACTTTAGCAAAAAAATATTAGTAGATTTTAACAAGTGAGAACTAATTGCGTAGCTTTAAGATTAAAGCTATAGGTTGATTTGCAGACGGGCAAAAAAGGGGCAACGCAATTAGCTCAAGTGAAAATTAGCATTGCGCTATATCGGGATTTTTGCTATAATCTATGAAAATTGAAGATAAATTGGTAGAGGCGCGGTTTTTATCAGTACCCATGTCAGGAAATCAGGTTTTCATCTGCATGGCAAAAGGGAAAACTGCCGAAGAAGGATGCAAACCTGACGCATCCCTCTGGTTTCCGGGTTAACAGCCTTGTGACTGTCGTCAAATATGATGGAGTGCTATCGCAAATTTTATTTGCCGGTGCTTTGTACCGGTTTTATTTTTGTTGATACAGTATATAGTATATAATTATTATGTGGAGGAATTGATGAAAAAATATAGCTTTGCAATGGTAGGCGTTACCGGAATGGTTGGAAGAACCTTTATTAAAGTTCTTGAAGAAAGAGATTTACCCATAAGTAACATTTACTTTTTTGCATCATCACGGTCAGCCGGACAAAAAATAACATTTGCAGGTAGAGAATATATTGTTGAAGAACTTACAGAAACATCCTTTGACAGGGGTATTGATATATCCTTGTTTTCGGCAGGCGGAGGAATAAGCAAAGAGTTTGCACCTTACGCCGTGGCTGCAGGTTCAATTGTAATAGATAACAGCAGCGCATGGAGAATGGATCCCGATGTTCCGCTAGTAGTTCCAGAAGTTAATCCAGAAGATATCCGACTGCATAATGGGATTATAGCAAACCCAAACTGCTCTACAATACAGGCAGTTGTGGCTCTGAAACCTCTTTATGATGCTTATGGACTCAAACGGATTGTATACTCTACTTACCAGTCCGTATCCGGTGCAGGTAAAAAAGGCGCTGATGAGCTAAGCAGATCACTTGCAGGAGAAGAGCCTTCACTTATGCCTCATCCTATTGCCAGCAACTGTATACCTCATATAGATGTTTTTATGGATAATGGTTATACCAAAGAAGAAATGAAAATGATTTGGGAAACACGTAAAATATTGCATGCACCTGATCTTAGGATTACTGCAACAGCAGTACGTGTGCCCGTTTTCGACAGTCACAGCGAATCTATAAATGCAGAATTCGAAAAACCCTTTGACTTAGATGAGCTTCGCAATATGCTTGCATCATCACCGGGAATCATAGTTCAGGATGATCCTGCAAATAATGTTTACCCACTTGCACGTGATGCTGCAGGAAAAGACGAAACTTTTATCGGTCGGCTTCGCAGAGATGAAAGTATAGATAACGGACTCAATATGTGGGTTGTTTCTGACAACTTAAGAAAAGGCGCAGCGACAAACACAGTTCAGATAGCAGAACAGTTAATCAGAATTCTGGAAGATTCTTAGGAGCGTATATAAATGGGAAATAAAAAAGTGATTTTTAGAGGGACGGCTACAGCACTAGCCACTCCATTCAGGGCTGGAAAAGCAGACCATGAAGCATTGGGTCATATGATTGACTTTCAGATTGCCGGCGGTATAAGTGCACTGTTGTTCTGCGGTACCACAGGCGAGTCATCTACCATGACTGATAAAGAGCATATGGATGTTGTACTTTTTGGTATAGAAAAAACAGCCGGCAGAGTTCCCGTTATTGCCAACACAGGCAGCAATGACACCGCTCATGCCATGGAACTGAGCAGACTGGCCCAGGATGCCGGGGCAGACGCCCTTCTGTCAGTAGCGCCATATTACAATAAATCTACGCAAAAAGGACTTATAGCACATTTTACAGCTATAGCAAATAGCGTTGAGCTTCCGGTTATCTTATACAATGTACCGGCAAGAACCGTTGTAAATATTGATACATCTACAATTTTAGAACTATCCAAAGTACCAAATATAGTTGGCGTTAAGGAATGTAATGCAACGCAGGTCGCTGATGTAATATATGGAACCGGCGGCGATTTCTCCGTTTATTCCGGGTGCGATGAAATGGTACTTGAATTCATGGCTCTTGGTGCCAATGGATTGATATCTGTTATGTCCAATGTTATTCCTGGAGAAGCTCAAATAATAACTGAATCATTCCTTAACAACGATGCGAAAAAAAGCCGGGACACATTTTATAGGATACTCCCCCTCCTTAGGGCACTGGGTCTGGAAACCAATCCCATACCCATAAAAAAAGCTCTTGAACTTATGGGATTGCTCACCGGAGAATTAAGGCTTCCACTTGTAGAACTGGAACACTGTCATACTGAAATATTGAAAACCGAAATGCAAAAGCTCGGTCTTATATAGGAGTTAATATGCTTAGGATTTTGTTAAACGGATGCCAAGGTAGAATGGGACGTGTCACAAGTGCTCTCGCCGCTGATACAGATGCTGTGGAAGTCACAACAGGTTGTGATGTTAATCCTGCATCGGATTTTAACTTTCCCGTCCATAAAAACATAAACGATTGTTGCGAAGATGCAGATGTTGTGATTGATTTTTCACATCCTTCTGCTTTTTCAGATGTAACCTCATTTTGTATAAAAAACAAAATTCCTTTGGTCATGGCAACCACAGGTCTTTCCGAAGCGCAAGTCGGACTGCTTTCAAATGTCGCAGGCACCACACCTGTTTTTTATAGTGCAAATATGTCAATGGGAGTCAACCTTCTCATTGAGCTTGCTAAAACAGCAGCTTCATTTACAGAAGGAATGTTTGATATTGAGATTATTGAAAAACACCATAACAAAAAGCTTGACGCACCGAGCGGGACTGCCCTTGCCATAGCTGATGGCATAAATTCTGTTCTTAACGAACCGAAGACACCGGTATATGACAGATCCGGCTACAGAAAAGAACGTCAAAATGGAGAAATGGGCATACATGCAATACGGGGCGGAACCATTATCGGGGAACACATGGTGCTTCTTGCCGGACGAAACGAAGTTATTGAAATAAAACACGAGGCTATGTCCCGTGACATTTTTGCCTCCGGAGCAATCAAGGCGGCGCAATTTATCATAGGAAAACCCGCGGGGCTTTATTCCATGCACGATATGATAGTAACTAAATAAAAACGGAGATATTATGAAAAGACTTAGATCCATCCTTATATATTTATTATTCCCTGTAACCTTGATTATTCTGATTTTTATGGGCCTTTATTTAGTTCTCATACCGGTAATAATTCTGTATTTTACTCTTTTCACCATTTTTCAATATGAAAATATTCTAAAAATATTCTCCGGTTATCACAGTAAACGGGGGAAAATCAATAAATCTCTCAGGTACATATACCGGGCGTATAAATTGAAAAATTCAACGATACACACTTCTCTTATTTTTATATACATGCTTTTAAAGGCAAGCAAATATGAACAGGCAGGCAAAATAATCAGCGCAATTGAAAAACGTGAAATGACCAATTTTGAATTCCATCAGTTTAAAATCAATAAAGCCCTGTATCTGTGGAAGAAGAACAGCATTCGGGATTCTCTTTCCATCTATGAAGAACTCATCGCCGAAGGTGAAAGCACTGTGCTATACGGCAGTTACGGATATATTCTTACACTTGGCGACAGTCTGGCAAAAGCTCTTGAAGTTAATGAAACCGCATATAAATATAATCAAAATGACAAAGCCATTATGGATAATCTTGGCCTTACCTACATAAAGACCGGCGATAAAGACAAAGCATTTGATATTTACGAAAAGCTTCTTGCAAGGGCACCGAAATTCCCCGAAGCATATTACAACGCCGCGGAGCTGATGAGGTTGATGCATGATTACGATACCGGCTTAAGATATATTAAAAAGTGTATGACCATGCCATTTAACGGTCTTTCCACCATAACAATAAAGGATGCCGAAAAAAAACTGGATCAACTGAACCGGCTCCAAGGTTCTGTAAGATAATCAGGTTCGCATTTTATGTTAACAATTTCTCCGCCTACGGGTTTGGCAAATTCTATTTCTGTTGCCCATAGACCCAGTTTTCCTTTGCGTGGCGAACCGTATTTGATATCGCCGTAGAGGATATGGTTCCTGCTTGAGAACTGCACTCTTATCTGGTGGTGTCTGCCGGTTATCAGTTTGATTTTAACAAGAGAAAATCCGTTTTTTTCAGTAATTACATTGTATTTCAGTATTGACTCTTTCGCTCCCGGAGTACCTTCGGGTACTGTTTTTGACTTATTGTTTTTCGTGTCTTTAATTAAGTAGTCTTTCATTGTTCCCTGTTTATCATTCATGTTCCCGATTACAACCGCAAGATACGTCTTTTGGAATTGCTTTTCGCGTATTTGTTTTGATATTCTGGATGCGCCTTTTGAAGTTCTGGCGAAAATCATGACGCCGCCTGTAGACCGGTCGAGTCTTTGTACCAGTCCAAGAAATACTTTACCCGGCTTTTTATACTTATTCTTTATGAATTCTTTTACCAAGTCCATCATACTCGCGTCGCCGGAACTATCAGGCATAACCGGAATCCCAATTGGTTTAACTACAGCAATTGTGTGATTGTCCTCATACAAAACTTTCATTACTTTTTCCACCTGCCTGTAAACCCACATGGTAATACCATTCCCGTATCTTTGATTTCGAGCCCCAGCTCAAAGGTTTCAATTGATCCTCCCAATGGTTTGAGAAGTAAGAGACCCATTATATTTTCAATCAACAGCGGCGATAGCGTGGATGCATACGAGTTTATTATAAAGAATAACGGATTATCACATAATAATTCGGCACACAGTTCCACCAGCTCATAGAGTGTATCTTCAATTTTCCATAATTCGCCGGACGGTCCCCTTCCATATGCCGGCGGATCCATTATAATACCGTCATATTTCCTGCCCCGGCGGATTTCTCTCTTTACGAATTTTATAGCATCGTCAACGATGAACCGGACTGGTTTTCCGGCCATACCCGATAGCGCAAGATTGTTTTTGGCACGGGCGACCATACCCTTCGCCGCATCAACATGGCAAACTGCCGCCCCCGCGGATGCACAGGCTGCGGTTGCTCCTCCGGTGTACGCAAACAAGTTGAGAATTTCAGGATTTCTTCCGACACTGCTGATTTTATCCATGGCAAAATCCCAGTTTACGGCTTGTTCGGGAAATAATCCGGTATGCTTGAACCCCGTCGGCTCTATATTAAATTTCAGGTGTTTGTATTGGATTTGCCATTTTGCGGGAATTTTCTGCAGATATTCCCAGTACCCGCCGCCTGATTTACTCCTGTGATAAACCGCATGGGGTAAAGACCATGATTTTCCCAACGGCCAAACAGCCTGCGGCTCAGGCCGTCTAAGCACATATTCGCCCCAGCGTTCCTGCTTTTGCCCGTCTCCTGTCATCAGGAGTTCGTAATCCTTCCATCCTCTTGCAATCTTTACCTCAGCCATCCTGATTCCTTCCTAATTCGCTAAATACTTTACGGAATATTTTTTGGTTTTTAAGAACACTTCCCGGTGGATTTTTTGGTTTTTAAAATTCTATGCCTTTTCGGGCGGAAATTCCTTTGTCAAAGGGGTGCTTTATTGCCTTAATTTCTGATACATAATCGGCCACGGCAATAAGTTCATCAGGAGCATTTCTCCCTGATACGGCGATTTCACAGCCCTCGGGTTTTTCTTCAATAAATGAAAGCGCATCTTCAAGGCCGATAGCCTTTTCATAAATGGCTCCCAGCATTTCATCAATGATCACCAAATCGTAATCTCCACTTTTGCACATACTGTCTATTTTAGCCAATCCGTCCATGTGTTGTTTCCTGTACTCTGCCTTTTCCTCTGCATTCTGCAAGTATGTAAATTTAGTCATAGTACACACTTGAATCACATCAATTCCATCAACCGTTTCAAGAAGTTTTACTTCAGAACTCTTAAACCCCTTTTGCATAAATGCATAAAGCACCCTGCCTCCGCTTCCGGCCATCCTGGCAGCTAATCCGGCGCATGCCGTAGTTTTTCCCTTTCCATCCCCGGTGTAAATATGTACAAGTCCTTTTTTCATCATTAACATCCTCAATCAATACCGAAGTATGCATTTAAAATCTTCTTTGCCACCGGTGCTGTATAAGAACCCCATACACCGTTTTCAATAACGGTTACAATGGCAATCTGAGGATTCTCTACAGGAGCATAACATATGAACAATGCATTGGATGATTCCTCCGCTTCATGCCCGGTTTCCGCAGTACCGGTTTTACCGGCAACGCTGATTGGATAATCATCTTCAAAAACCCTACTCGCCGTACCATCAAGTGTAACATTGTTCATGCCTTCCTGAACTATGGCATAGGTTTCATCGGACCAAGTCATTTTTTCAAAGCTTTTCCCGCCCTTGTAAATCGTTTCACCGGAGGGCGAAATGACTTCCTTGATTATATAAGGGGTTAGTTTTTCTCCTCCGTTGGCAAGTGCCGATGTATATACCGCCAACTGCAGCGGCGTAAAACTGTTGTATAACTGCCCAATGGATGTTTGTCCCGTATCTGCAGACCACCATTTTTCATTAAACATCGTATATTTATACTCTCTGTTGGAACGTTTTCCCGAGATCTCTCCATATAGGTCAATCCCCGTAGTTTGACCGAACCCAAATTTTTCCGCCCATTTATCAATCTCATCAATTCCGATAGTTAATCCAAGTTTATGAAACACCAGGTTGCAGCTAGTCTCAATGGCTTTTGAAATGGTTATTTCTCCATGGGTAAACCAACCCGTCGATACATATTCATGGCAATAATAATCCCATCCGTCATATTCATAATGCCCGTCGCATAATATTTCAGATTCCGCATCATAATCGTGTTCTTCTGACTCCAACGCAGCTATTGCAACTATAGGTTTAAAAGTTGATCCAGGAGTATATGCGCCTTGAAGAGCCCTGTTGAACATCGGTTTACCATAATCATCAAAGATTGCATCAAGACGTTTTTCCTGAGATTCTTCATCATCATGGATAAACCATTTGGGATCATATGACGGATAACTTGCCATTGCCAGCACTTCCCCGGTTTTAACATCCATTACAACTACAGCCCCCGCTGAAGCATCTCCGTAATTTATTTCTCCGTCGTATTTTCCTGCAATTTCCGCTATTGTGTCTTTCAGAGCCTCCATTGCAATTTTCTGAAGACCCATATCTATGGTCAGGGTAACATCATTACCCGGTATTTCATCATATCCTCCTATTTGCTCAAGGAGCCGCCCGGTCCGTTGGTCAGCCTCATATTCAAAATAACCGTCGGTTCCACGAAGGTAATCCTCTGCATATTCTTCAATTCCGCTTCTCCCTATAAAATCATTGCTGCTGTAGCCCATCTGTACTAATTCATTCAGCCTGTCAATGGGTATTACACCCACATAACCCAGCACTTGGCCTAAATCCATTACATCTCCGTATTCTCTTACCATTTTCTTTTGGATTATTACTCCCTGTATACTATGTCTATGTTCAGATATCAGTGCTATTGTCTGTACCGAAACATCTGATGCAATGGGAATTCTCCCACCCATGATATAATTCCACCTGTTCTTCAGTATCTCATAACGCATGCAGATTATTCGATACGCATCTTCGTCGCTATATTTTTTATCAACGTTAAAATGCTTTTCACTCCGCAGTAATAGAACAAGCTCCTTCGCGCTGTTTTTTACTTTTCCTTCGCTAATGTTTAATAGTTCCTCATTCATCTGCCATTCAATTATTTCTTCAATCGTATGATTGGAATTGAATATAACCGGGTCGCCAAGGACATATTTATCAAAAGAATGAAGATGTTTTTCCCCATTCTCTTCAAATATCAGACTAAGTTGAAGCAAGGATTCGTTGAGCTGTTCATCCGAGCTGTAAACCTTTGTCAGATAAATATTATTACTCTCCCGGTTGTAAGCAATCGGCAAGCCGTTTCTGTCTAGAATTAGCCCTCTGGGTGCTTTTATTGCAAATTTATGAGTGATTTTTTTAGTGGATTGTTTAAAATATTCATCTCCCTTTATTATCTGCATATCGTAAAGTCTGATAATCATTAAGGATGAAGCCAGTAAAATAACAAAACCAAGCAGTAGGTACCTGTTGGATAAAAACCCTAGCTTTTTCATATCGGCCTGCTCTTTCTGGCACCCAGTTTTCTATCTTTTAAAAGCAATCGCAGATAAAACACCATACTAAATACCGCGGCAAGCGCAGCGGCATAAACTGCCGTCGCCAGTACAGTTCCTTGAATAAAAATAATTTTATTTAAAAAAACACCCGGTCCGATTTCTAAAAGCACTTTGATATTTTCAAGAAGATATGTAGTTAAAAAGAAGTATCCCGTAAGTACAATCATATTTTCTTTATATACGAATTTTCTAACAATCATAACAGAAAATGTTGCCAGTATAAAAATAATTGTCATTCTTCCGAGCCACGGGCTATACAGCATATCGTAAAAGAATCCAATTGCAAGCGCCGCAATAAATATATCCGGTTTCCTAATACCGAATGCAGCCATCATTATAAAAAACAATACAAAACTGACCCCTGCTCCTTTGACTGAAAACCACTTTGTCAAATTTGGTTGCACTATTACCAGAAAAATAAGAAATAATATTGTATGCCACTTGTATCTATGCATTATTCTTCTCCGGAATCCTTTTCCATTAATATATAAACTTCTTCAAGCGCATTGAAATCTATAAATGGCCGTATTACCGCATGCCGTTCTATCAATGACTTTCCTTTATAAATTTCAATCACTTCTCCAATTAAAATCCCTTTAGGATAGATACCGCCCATACCCGATGTTTCTACGATATCACCTATTTCCAACTTCACATTCTCATTTACAGTATCCATAAGGCACAGCCCGTCAGCCTTGTATTCGATATCTCCTTTTACCACAGCATGTCCGCCGCCCTCTTGTGTTATCCATGCACTAATGCCGTTTAATTCGTCAATTAACGGCACTACAACCGAGGATGTAACCCCTATGCTGTAAATCCGGCCAACCAGCACATTATTGGCGGCAAGCACAGGGTCGTCAATTTCAATACCGTCCAGCGAACCCACATCAATTCTGTAATTATAGAGAAAACTTCCGGGATCGGAACCTACTATATTGGCACCCATTATTTTATAGTTTTCAAAAATGTCCTTTAAATTCAATGCATCTTTCAGACGGATATTTTCACTTTTCATATCTTTTAATGCAGCATTTTTTTCCTTTAGTTCAAGATTCTCATTTCTAAGTTTGGTATTTTCCTCAATTACCACCGCATAACCCCTGATACCGGAAACTATGCCATCAAACCAATCGCCGACTGTGTTCAGGCCCTTTTGTACAAAGGTTACAGGAGCTGTTGCTATATTCCTTATTATATTTACTTTGCTGTAACGGTCAGCTGAAAACAGCACAATAACAAGTAGTATAATTACAACAGATATTATCTGAAATTTTCGGTTTTTCAGGAGTTTGTTCAATACCGGACACCTTACCTTTTGGTTGCACCACTCAGATAATCCAAGTTCTCAAGAGCCATGCCCGTTCCCATTGCAACACAGTCCATAGGATTTTCCGCTATGTAAACAGGAATATCTCCTGTTCTGGTACTAATGAATTTATCTATTCCCCTGATCAACGCACCACCTCCGGTAAGATAAATACCGCTGGTCATCACGTCTGCTGATAATTCGGGAGGTGTTTTTTCAAGGGTGCTTCTAATCGCTTCAAGCAGTTCGTTGGCCACTTCTTCCATAGCTTCGGCAATCTCGTCCGAAGTTATGGTCAGGTTTACAGGAAGTCCCTGGGTCATATTCCTTCCTCTGATTTCCATTTCGTCATTGTAATCGGAAGGAAATACATTTCCTATTTGAATCTTAATATTTTCTGCAGTTCTCATTCCTATAAACAGTCTGTATTTTTTACGTATATACTGGGCTATGATTTCATCAAATCTGTTTCCGGCAATTCTCAAAGTTGTACTGGTAACAATCTTTCCCATTGATATCACAGCTACTTCTGAAGTTCCGCCGCCGATATCCACTATCATGTTTCCGGTAGGTTCAAGAACAGGTAATCCTGCTCCCACAGCAGCCATTATGGATTCTTCCGCTATAAAAACCTCTTTTGCCCCTGCTTCCAGGCCTGCTTCTATAACAGCCTTTTTTTCAACTTGCGTCACTCCTGCCGGAACACAAATAATAAGGCGGGGTTTTATTAAAAGCTTTTTCCCGACTGCTTTTCTAATGAATCTGTTGAGCATCTGGAGCGTGCACTTATAATCTGCTATAACACCCTCTTTGAGGGGGCGTACGGCGCTGATTGTACCCGGAGTCCTTCCAACCATTCTTTTTGCTTCTTCACCTACCGCAATTACTTCTTTTTTCTTTTCGTCTGCGGCAACAACCGAAGGTTCCCGCAATATAATGCCTTTTCCACGCTCATAAATTATTGTATTGGCTGTGCCAAGGTCAATTCCTATGTCTTTTCCGAATAATCCCATTTTATCCTCCGTGAAAGCCTGTACCACTGTATATCCATACCGGACACCCGGGTAAAATTCATACCATATTTTTATATCAGGCCATTCTCTTTAAAGCTAAATATGTTTCCATTTCCTATTATAACATGGTCAAGTATTTTAATGCCCAGAATTTTTCCCGCATCGACCAGTCTTTGGGTGGTCTTTTTATCATTGCCGCTTGGACGTGAGTCGCCGCTTGGATGATTGTGGATGAGTATCACTGCCGCAGCAGGTTCCTTTATTACTTCTGAAAACACTTCTCTGGGGTGTACTACAGTTTCCGACAAACTCCCTGTAGATATATGCAGCTCCTTTAATATCTCATTTCTGCTATTCATGACCAGCACCATAAATATTTCCTTTACCAGGTGCCTTAACTGCTCCATATAAAGCTTATTAATGTCGTCCGGGGATGATATCTTGTACCGGCCGTTTTGCTTGCCCGCCCTCGTCAGACGGCTCCCCAGTTCCATGGCAGCCTTTAACTGTATTGCTTTTACTCTTCCCACACCCCGTATCTCGCAAAGCTGAGATATAGAAACTTTCTTAAGATACAACAGCCCTTTTCCATCTGAATACTTATTTATAATTCTTCTTGTTATATCCAGGGCCGTGTCGTTTTTACATCCTGTTCTGATAATAATTGCCAACAGTTCTGCATCGGTAAGATTGCCTGTGCCGGTTTTTTCCAGTTTTTCATAAGGCCTGTCTTCCTCAGGCATATCCTTGATTCTTAAATTTTCCATTTTGAAATCCTCCTAATCCTAAATATGGAATATTGCAACCACCGGCTGCAGGAGGAGTGTTAGATTATGTCCAGCTCTTTCAATCCATTATAAATTCTGTTAAGGGGAAATCCCATCACATTATAAAAACAACCGTTTATTTTAGTTATGAACCTTCCCGCTTCACCCTGTATTCCATAAGCACCGGCCTTGTCAAGAGGTTCGCCGTTTTTTACATATGTCTTTATTTCATTCTCACTGATTGGACCGAAAAATACTTCCGTTTTTTCTGTAAATGATAGTGTGCTGTTATTATCAGGGTTTATTATTACTACTCCGGTGATTACAAAGTGGCTGTCATCCGCCAGTTCCGACAGCATTTTACATGCCTCATCATCATTGTCGGGTTTTCCAATTACTCTACCATGAACCACAATTGTATCTGCGGCAAGCACAGGAAACTTCCCCATTGTTTTTTCAAACACCACCATGGCCTTTTCCAAGGCAAGACGTCCCGCCATTTCTTCCGGGCTTTCTCCTAAAAGCATGGCTTCGTCGATATCCGGAACCACTATTTCAAATTCACTTGTTATTCTCGCCATCATCTCTGCTCTTCTTGGCGAACCTGATGCAAGTATCAGTCTGGTCATTATTCCTCCGAAATAAATATAACATATTTTGTCATATTCTTCAACTAAGTATTTTATCTTCTTTCTATCTTACTCTCGTGTGCTTAAAGGATAATTTAACCGAGATAAAATTCCGGTTTCTACTTGCTTAGTATGTTTTACATAGATAAGTTATTTTACCAAGCGACGCTTTTCTTTCCACCGACCTGCAGTTAATTAATTTTAACATCACCCAAATTTTCGCCGGCCTCACTTGATTCCAATGGTTTTTCTTTAATCAACAGACAGAAAATTCCTCCGACTACTATATTCGAGTAATATGTCAACAACCTCCATACCAATACTATTGACATTTTAGGCGAATTATAGAAGAACGGAGCAATGAACAACAAACTTAGTCCTTCTGCTCCGCCTGAAGTACCGGGGGTCGGAACAAGCGATGCTATCATAGTTACCATGGCTGTACATGTTATTATATCAAATACTCCTCCAAAAACACTGGTAAACGACCCTTCAATAGCCTTCATCATGAAAACAGGAACACAAAAGAGAAAAACCAATTGCAGAACCTGCATTAAAAAAGCCCCTGCTATATATAGCTTTTTTTTATTTAAAATTCTTATTCCGCTCTTAAACCGTCCCAAGGAACCATGCATGGCTTCCATTTTCTCTTCTGGATTTTTCACTACTTTAAAGAAATGCATGACCTTAAGAAAATACCACACTGCCTTTTCCGCAGCTTTAGGGTTAAAAAGGAAAAAAGCATAAAGGCTTAAAAGGAGCGCATTTGCAACATATCCGATTGCAAAAAGAATATTGAACTGAGGTATATTCATAATCAGAAACTGCCTGTTAGCGATATATACCCCTAGACATATCAACATCATAACAAACTGGTAGAAAACAGATTTTAATACTATTATGCTTGTACCGGTGCCGCTGTCTACTCCCATCCTTTTCAACATATAGATTTGTGCAGGTTGCCCCCCGGTGGCAAAAGGTGTTACTGAACTGAAAAATATTCCAACCATAACAGTTTTGAAATTCTGGCCGGGATCGTTTTTCTTTCCAATTATTCCCCTTTTTAACATTCCTACTGTAAATGAGCCAAATACCCAATATAGAAAAGTACATGAAAAAGCTGCAACCATCCATTTATGCTCAGTTCTTACAATCATACTTATCATATTCTGAGCACCGTCGGTAAAGAATACAAGTATCATAAGAGCAACACTTGTCGTAATTATTATTATTGAATTAAGAACTATTTTTTTCATTTACAGCGTCTCTATTTTTTTATAAAATTTTCTAGATTCAATCCTTCTACCACTACATTGATTTCTTTTACTTTTATACCGGCCAGTTTGGTAATGCGATCCTTTACCTCTGCCTGTAGTTTTTTAATTGTTTCCGGGATATTAGTTCCATAGTTTACATCAAGACCTAAATCTATGGTGCTGCCGTTATCGGATTTTGTTACTCTTACTGATTTTCTTCTTTTGCTTAAAGATATCCCTTCGAATTCACCTACTGTTTTTTCAACGAACGTAATTATCACGGCCTCTGATATTTCAATATTTCCATCTTCACTAATTTTTTCAGGACTCATAACAGCCTCCTAAAATTCTGCGTGCCTTGGCACCCTTGGGAATGGAATAACATCCCTGATGTTGTTCATTCCGGTTATATACATCAGTACTCGTTCAAAACCCAATCCGAATCCGGCATGCTCTGTGCCGCCGTATTTTCTTATATCCAGATACCACCAATAATCATCCTCTGTCATTCCTGCTTCTTTTATTCTCTCCACCAGTACATCATAGCGTTCTTCACGCTGGCTGCCGCCAATGATTTCGCCTACTCCGGGCACGAGCAGGTCTACGGCTGCAACGGTCTTGTTATCATCATTAAGCCTCATATAAAAAGCTTTGATTTCTTTGGGATAATCTGTAACAAACACCGGTTTCTTAAAATGCTTTTCTGTAATATACCTTTCGTGTTCAGTCTGCAGGTCACTTCCCCATTCAATTAAATTATCAAATTTTTCACCACTGTTTTTCAATATATCTATGGCTTCTGTATAAGTAATTCTCTTGAATTTAGAACCGGTTACATTGGAAAGCTTCTCAAATAGCCCCTTTTCTATGAACTTGTTAAAGAAATTCATTTCTTCGGGGGCATTCTCAAGAATATAATTTATTACAAACTTTATCATTTCCTCAGCTACATCCATATCACCTGCAAGGTCGCAAAAAGCCATTTCAGGTTCAATCATCCAAAATTCAGAAGCATGTCTTGAAGTATTGGAATTTTCTGCTCTGAATGTGGGTCCGAATGAATAAACATTGCCAAAGGCCATGCAGAATGTTTCAACCGCAAGCTGTCCGCTTACGGTAAGATTGGTTTCGCGTGAAAAGAAATCCTTTGCATAATCTACATTGCCTGTATCATCAAGCGGAGGATTTTTGGCATCGAGCGTAGTGACTCGGAACATTTCTCCTGCGCCCTCGCAGTCACTGCCTGTGATTATTGGAGTATGAACATATACAAATCCTTTTTGCCTGAAAAATTCATGGATGGCATGAGCCAGTATTGACCTTACCCGAAATACTGCCGAAAAGGTATTTGATCTCGGACGAAGGTGTGCGATGCTTCTTAGATATTCAAAAGAATGCCTCTTTTTCTGAAGGGGGTACTCCCTGTCGCTGAGACCATTTACTGCAATAACATCGGCTTTAACTTCAAAAGGTTGCTTTGAGCCCGGTGTCAGTTCAAGAACTCCTTCAACCTCAATTGAAGAACCAACGGTCAGCTTTTCAATCTCACTATAATTAGCTATTCTGTCTTCTTCAAACACTATCTGGATATTTTTGAAAAACGATCCGTCGTTTAATTCAATAAACCCAAAATTCTTTGAACTTCTTACAGTTCTTACCCATCCCTTTAGACTCAGCATCTTATCATTCAACATTCCTGAATCATTAAAAATTTCTTTAACTGTTTTATACATAACCTTCCCTCCGGCGACAGTATGTCAGATATTATATCATAATCAAATGAACCGTTTCAAAGTGCAACTTTCACATACGGTATTTTTGTACCATGAAAACGCTATATGTTTTTTTGGTAATAAACTGCATCCAGAAGCCGTCCGAACTTTTCCGCAGCCTCAATTAATTCTCCCGCAAATCTGTATCCATTTTTAGTAAAAAGAGAAATACTCCTCAGGTTCTCTTTACAGACTAATGCTATAAGAGATCTTATTCCTTTTTTATAAGCAGCTTTTTCCAAAAATACCAGAATCCTGCCTCCGAGTCCCATTCCCGTGCTCTCTTCATTAAGATATATTGAAATATAGGCGGATCTGTCATAGGCCTCCTTTTTATTAAACCGGCTCAAACAACCGAATCCTATTATTTGATTATCCACAGATATTGTATATGTTCCTGATAATTTATCATCATGAAAGAAATCCTGCTTAAATTCCTCTTCGCTGAGCTCCCGCAGATTGAATGTAACAGTTGTATTCCTGACATAATAATTATAAATCGCGGTCAATTCACTTAAGTGTTCCTGTTTTAACGCAATTATTTTCATATTCTAAATCTCCCTGACAAGCCGTGAAATCATTCTGAATTTTTCTATATCCACTCCCGGGGGGCATGAATCCGCATTGCCCAGTATAAATCTCCTTTTTCCTGTTTTCTGAATTATTTTCATAACATATTCATTAAGCTCATCCATATTGTAATTCAGTAGGACAGTAGGTTCAATACCACCGATAAGACCGATATTTTCAGGAAGCATTTCCATAGCTTCATATGTATAAATATCCCCGGTTGGAGGAGGTGAAACAGACTCAATCACATCTATTCCCGTTTTGACCATTTCCGGAATCAAACCCCTGAGCTGACCACAGGCATGATGAATAAGGTATTTCCCGTTGTCATGAAATATATCCGCCCACATAGAAATTTCATCAGCAATGTACTCCTTGAAAAAAGCCGGACTTATGTTGCCTGTAGAGCTGTCTTCCCAGAAAATAAATGATTCCGCACCGCATTGCACTGCATATTCAACGGCAATTTTTGATTTATTTTTCATCGCTTCAAGACATTCGTTCAGTGTTTCGGGGTAATCGTATACCGAATATATCAGCTCTTCGGTGCCAACCCAATGTTCAAGCAACGATTGAAAAGAACTTTTCATCTCACTGCCGATAATTGGTACCAATAAGGCTTCCTCACCCATTACATTCAATCCCGCTTCATATTTTGTGAAATCAGGCGTAATGGTCATATCCTCATTTATATATGTCAGAATTTTAAAGTCATCATCGTTTTTTACCGGATGTTTAGTTAAAAACCAAGTATTCCCCTCCGGAGTATATGTGTACCTGCTTTCAAGATTTCCCACAGGTGTTTCATAAAGCACCTGCTTTTCACCACCTGATACTTTTTCACTGATATTGCAGTTTTTATACGTTTTTTTTATTAGGGTGCAATAACCCCTGAATAATGGGTCTGCATCTATGCTTTTATAGTACTCAAGCATCCCTTTTCTTTTTATGTCTTCAGGTTGATAATCCCAAAAGTATGCCAAAAAAGGAGACCACGCCAGGCGGTCTGTCTCCAACCCTTTTATTGAATTTAACAGTCTTTCTTTACTGTCCATCTCTAATTCCTTAAATTATAGCTATCTTTCCTTTTTTATTTGTCTTATTTCCTTGGCAAAAGTGTCGATATCATTGAAATCCTTATAAACCGAGGCAAACCGCACATATGCCACCTCGTCGACTTCTTTAAGCCGCTCCATAACTTCATCACCAATCTCAGCGGATGATACTTCTCTTAGATGATCTTTGTAGAATATTCCTTCAATATCAGACACGATTTTTTCGAGGACTGCAATTGACACCGGTCTTTTTGCACAGGCTATCAGCAGTCTGCTCAATAATTTAGATGATTCGAAAACCTGCCGCGAGTTATCTTTTTTGATGACCATCAATGGTTTTCTTTCGATATTCTCATAAGTAGTAAAACGTTTTTTACAGTCGAGGCACTCTCTGCGCCTTCTTATTGCATAACCTTCTTCGGTTGGTCTGGAATCTATGACCCTGTCTTCTTCAAATCCACAGAAAGGACATTTCATAATTTTTCTCCAAACAATTTAACCCGCAGTCAAGCGGCTTTTATAATTTTCTCAAGAAGCTGGGGATGTTTATTCCTTTGTCATCCTCATCTTCTTCGGGTTCTTTGGGTTTTTCTGCAACCTCCTGATCAACTTCAAATTCTGAGTCGCCTGAATATTCATCCGCAACTTCTGCTTCTATTTCTTCGTTGCTTTCCAAAATTGCCGCATCTTCACTTAGAGACACTTCTTCATCAGAATCTTCTTTATTCCTTTTATAAATATTTTCGATATATTTTGATGTTCTGATGGGCATTGATCCGTCAAATCCAGTCGCTATGACTGTCACCATTACTTCGTCACCCATGTTGTCGTCAATTGCGGCTCCCCAGATAATATTCGCATTAGGGTCGGCGGCTTCATAAATCATGTTTGCCGCGGTGTCGACTTCTATAAGGCCCAAGTCGCTTCCGCCGGTTATATTAATGAGCACTTTTTTCGCACCATCAATTGATGTTTCAAGCAACGGGCTGTGGATTGCCATCTTGGCAGCTTCCTGGCATCTATCTTCTCCACTGGCTCTGCCAATTCCCATGTGTGCAAGACCGGCATCAGTCATGACAGTCTTCACATCAGCAAAGTCAAGATTAATTAGGCCGGGAACGGCAATCAGATCGGATATGCTTTGAACCCCAAGCCTCAGCACATCGTCCGCCATAATAAATGCATCTATCATGGAAGCTTTTTTATCCACTAATTGCAGAAGTCTGTCATTTGGAACAATGACGAGCGTGTCAATGGTAT
>JAUVJE010000037.1 GCA_030592355.1 Clostridia bacterium | reverse complement strand
TACCATCGGATTATCATAAGTCGTCAACCCAACCATATGATGCGTCTTGTCGGTACCCGGTTTGCCACTGTGTATCTCAAGAGCCGGAACAATATAAATTTCATCATTGAATTCATCCGACTTAAATACTGTATTATGGTCCGTTATGGCAAGAAAATCATAACCTTTTCCCTTATATATCCCTATTACCTCAGAAACAGGCCTTGTGCCGTCTGAAATTGTCGTATGCGCATGAAGGTTTCCTTTATAGAATCTGCCGCTTTTCTTAAATGCCTGCTGTCTCATGTTATTCTCCTAAAATTTCTGCTATGTCTTTGTAATCGTGTTCAAGATGTTTATATAGGTTTTTATAAACCTTATAATATTTATCATAAATTTCTGCGTTCTCTGCAATAGGCGGCTGAATTTCCTTTACGCTTATGATTTCTTCACAAGCTGAAACCACATCGTCATATACACCGGATGCAACACCGGCCAGAATGGCAACGCCAAGCGCCGGGCCTTCGCTGGAATTCAGGGTGCAAATATCTGTTTTAAACATATCCGCCTGCATCTGTCTCCAAAGCGGACTTCTGCCTCCCCCTCCGGATGCTCTTACCTGTGATGCCTCGATACCCATTTCGCGCATAATTTCTATACAATCCCGTAAACTGTATACAACCCCCTCAAGGACCGCTCTTATCATATGGGCCTTGCTGTGGGCTGCACTTAGCCCAAAAAATACTCCTTTGGCATCCGGATCCAGATGAGGGGTTCTTTCACCCATCAGGTAAGGAAGGTACAAAACGCCTTCAGACCCAGCTGGAATTTCGCCCGCTTCTTTATCCATCAGAATATACGGGTCAATGCCCATTAGATCTGCTGTTCTCATCTCTTCAATACAAAAATTATCCCTGAACCATTTCAATGATAAACCGGCACCTTGTGTAACGCCCATAACATGCCATGCTCCGGGAACTGCGTGACAAAATGTGTGCACCCTTCCATTCATATCTATTTCAATATTATCCATATGTGCAAAAACTACTCCGCTGGTACCTATTGTGGAGGATATAATGCCTTCTTTGACTATTCCGTTTCCAATGGCGCCGGCAGCTTGGTCGCCTGCTCCGCCGGCAACAATTGTTCCGGGTGCAAGTCCGGTCAGCGCCGCTGCCCTGCTGCTCACCGCACCGGTATTTTCACAGGATTCATACATTTTCCCAAGCCACTCTTTTTTGATTTCAAGTTTTTCCAGCACTTCATCGCTCCAACACCTGTTTTTAATGTCAAGGAGCTGCATGCCGCTGGCATCAGAAACTTCGGTTGCATATTCTCCCGTGAGCATGAATCTTATGTAATCTTTTGGCAGAAGAATCTTACTTATCTTTGAAAATATTTCCGGTTCATTATTCCTCACCCACAGAATTTTTGATGCTGTAAACCCGGTCAGCGCTGGATTTGCAGTAATCTCAATCAGTCTCTTTGCACCTACTTTTTCCGTTATTTCCGTGCATTCCTTATGAGTTCTTTGGTCACACCATATTATTGAATGCCTGAGAATCTCATCATTTTCATCAAGCAATACCAAGCCATGCATCTGTCCTGACAGCCCTACTCCGCTTATGTCTTTGGAATTAATTCCGCTTTTTTCAATTACTTCTCCGGTTGAAACACAAACCGCATTCCACCAGTCCGCAGGATCCTGTTCAGCCCAGCCTATTTTGGGTTGATATAGAGGATACTCCACCGTACAGCCGGCTATTCCATTTCCGTTTGTATCAAACAACACTGTTTTGGTTCCCGAAGTTCCAATGTCAATTCCTATTAAATACTTCATTATTTCCTCCGACACTTTAATATCTCAAAACCGAACCACCAATAAATTCCCTAATAAGGGAGGTATTGGGGATTTCTTCATCTTCAACTTCCGTAAAGTAAGACAGAATTACCAACAGTCTTTTTGCCTCCGATAAATATATACTGTCTTCATCTATATTTCTAAGTATGGGAACCGCAAACTTTTTTAAAACCCCATGTTCATAAATCAGGGTGCTGTTAAAAATTTCGTCCGCTTCCTCCTGATATGGGAAAATATATTTATCCTCACCTTTTCTGACATCCGCCCACATACTAAGTGTTCTTTCGGCGCTTGCCCCACGGTATTTAAAATCCCTGACAAGCCGTCTGAAAAACCTTGCATCAGTAGTTGAAAGCCTGTTATGGTCATCAATGTTTATTGATGTAAGTGCACTTATATACAGTTTGTGGACTCTTTTACTGTCCACGCTTTTGCTGAATGCAGGATTGATTCCATGAATCCCCTCAACAATCACAACACCTGATTCATCAATTGACAGATCCCTGTAACTATTCCTTCTTTCAGTTGCAAAGTCATATTTCGGGATTTCTGCATATCCGTATTCCTGAAGAGATTTCATATCATCGTTGAATTTCTCAATATCAAAAGCATCGGGGGTTTCATAATCCTTCTTGCCGTATAAATCCAAAGGCACTTCTTTTCCCCTGTAATAATCATCCATTGATATAGGATGGGCTTTTAGACCGACAGCCCGAAGATGAATTGCCAGCCTTCTTGCAAATGTGGTTTTTCCTGATGATGACGGACCGGCGATGAAAATAAAGTTTTTACGTTTTTCCTTTATTTCATCTGCTATGTATCCTATTTTCTTTTCCTGCAGGGCTTCTGATATTCTGATAATATCCCCGATTTCACCTTTTTCAGCTATATTGTTTATATCACTGATGCTATCCACGCCAATTGCTTCTCCCCAACGTCGAAATTCTTCAAAAGCATTGGTCAGCTTATCCTGATTTTTCCATTCCGGCAGCTTCCCTGGGTCAAATCGGGTTGGATAAAATAATAAGAATCCATTATGAAAATGCCGAAGCTCAAATAAATCCACATAACCTGTGTTTGGCGCCATAATGCCGTGAAAATAGTCAAATACTCCTTCAAGGGAATATAATACCACCTTGGAGTCGTCATTTTGGGCCAAAACATTAAGAAGGTCATTTCTGTTGGTATGCCCCAGCACCTTGGCGGCATGTTCAATCCCAAATTCATGTCTTTCAATGGGATGCCTCTTTTTAACGAGGTTTCTCATACTCTTGCGTATTTTATTTACATCTTCTTTGCCTATAGAGCGGCCCATGAGTTCGCAAAAACTGCCCTTGTTAATGGAATAATGTATTTTAAGCCTGTTGTTTGGGAAAAGTCCGGCCACAGCTTTAACGAGTAAAAACTTTAGAGTGTTTCTGTAAATGCGAATCCCATCAAGTGATGCTGTATCAACGAATTCATAATTTGCGGAGTCTCCGACATCCTCAAGCAGACTTACAATTTGATTGTTCCTTTTCGCTGCTATAATATCTCCGGC
Source organism: Clostridia bacterium (assembly GCA_030592355.1). GTDB lineage: Bacteria > Bacillota > Clostridia > DUPQ01 > DUPQ01 > JAFGQE01. The sequence continues at coordinate 11,220 of JAUVJE010000037.1, read as the reverse complement.
AGTATTTTTATTGTACTTCTCAGCTATTTCTATAAATCTCATATCATCTACCAACCCCATAATATAAAAATCCTGTTTTTTCCGCTTCAGCGGCATCATATATATTTCTATAATCCAACAGTATTTTTTTATTGAGTCTGAAAGCTGTTTCAGTAAGGTTTGCCTTCTTAAAACATTCCCATTCGGTTAAAATCATCAATGCATCAGAATTCGAAAGAGTATCTTCCTGAGTTTTACAAAGTTCGATATCGTCCATGTATTTAGCTAAGTGGATTTTTGCCCCATCCATAGCTTCAGGGTCGTATGCCTTTATTTTAATACCGCCTTTTATTATGACCGGCAGTATGTCAAGTACTGGAGAATTTCTCATATCGCTGCTTCCGGCCTTGAATGAAAGACCCCATACAGCAAGTGTTTTCCCACCGTTTTCTTTTAAAATCCTGACTGCTTTTTCTGCTAAAATTGTTTTGTGCACAGCATTGGATTCATACGCAGCTCTAATCATCGAAAGGTCAAGCCCATGAATTTCACCCATTTTAACAAGCGCCCTGGTATCTTTTGGGAAGCAACTTCCCCCATAACCAGGCCCGGGATTTAAAAATTTCGGATTGATCCGGGCATCGCTGCCCAAAGCTTTTGCAACAGTTTTTATATCGGCTCCCGTCTTTTCACACAGCAGCGCCATCTGGTTTATATATGAGATTTTCATCGCTAGAAACGCATTTGAAGCATATTTTATTGTTTCTGCTGTTTCATTAGAGCATTTTATAATCGGGACACCCGCTGCCGCAGGAATTGTATATATCTCTTCCATCAGCTTTGAAGCCACGCCGCCGTCTTTGCAACCGAGTACTATGCGGTCCGGATTTAAGAATGTGTCTACAGCCGAACCTTCCTGCAGGAATTCAGGGTTTGAAACCACTTCTACAGAAAATCCTACATCTCTGTCAGCAAGTATTGAGTTTATAAGTTTTTTCACTTTTTTAGCCGTACCTATGGGAACCGTGGATTTTATTATAACGACCACAGCTTTTTTTATGTGTTTCGCTATCTCAGATGCAGCCACCATTAAATAGCTCAAATCAGCCGACCCGTCAACGGATTGCGGTGTCTGAACTGCAATCATCACCGCATCGCAGTTTATTAACATTGGTTTAATGTCATTGACAAACGACAATCTTCCCATATCACTATTTTTTTTAACCAATTTTAAAAGACCCGGCTCGCTAAAGGGCATTATCATTTTTTTCAAATTTTCAATCCTGACAGAGTCAGTATCAGTACATAAAATCTCATTGTGGAATTCCGCAAGACCCACCCCGGATACCAATCCGACATAACCGCACCCTATTACACATATCCTATTCATAGCGGCCGCCTTTCATTCTGACGCCCTTGGATTTCTTGTTAAACAAAACATGACCCACTGTCAGAACAGAAATTACCACCGCATAAGCAGCCAGAAACCTTATAAGTATCTGCAACACAATTCTGACGAAGAATTTCTGCGGCATCATCCTGATAAGCAAATCCTTTGACGGATCCAGAAGCCACAAGTCATTGGTGAAAAATATTTTATGGAAAGTCGTCCAAAACGAGGAAAAATCCACCATCGCTATAATTGCGATGATCAACCATAACCCAAGGATAACAGAAAGGGTTATGGCGGAATATTTCATGAAATTTTTTCTCATGCCGTCTTTGTCACATGCCAGATAAAACACTAGTATTATTAAAAGAAACATATATATGAGCGTATTGATTTTTTTACTAAGGACAAATAATTGTTTCACATCAACCATATGGGCTTTTTCCTTCGCATTGAACAGCTCGTGTCCCTCTTGCCCGCTACTTAATATAACCAGATTATCCCGGTGTCCGTCCATATAATTTATTAATCCTATTGTTGCCCTATCCAAAGTTTCCTGATCAATTTCGGCATTTGAAGCAACGTCGTCAGAAATCTGCGCAGCACGGTAAATATCAGGATTCAGACCTACGTACATTACAAAGGAAATCAACATATGAAATGCGATTAGCAGTGAAAAAATTATCGATACTGCAATTGCCCCGCTTTTTCTCATTCTTTTGCAAATCCTCCTATCAATACATCTTCTGGTGTAAACGAAGCTCCTCTGATCTGCCCGTTGGGAGAATCATCAACTATGTAATAAATCACATAGATTTCACCATCGTCAAACTGAACCCAGCCCGAATAACCGGTATCTGAAACAGGGCTTCTGTCAAAATCCACAGGCATTATTCGCAAACCCTGCTCTTCTCTTTTTTTAGCTCTACAGGATTCCTGGTTTAAAAACCCTGCGAAAATATTTTGCGTCCAAAATCCAACCCAGCCTTTGCCGCCGTGCATAAATCTATGCATTATCATTATATGACCGCTGTTTAAAACACCGGACACCGGCCTGTGGCAACCCGGCATAGGCACATTGTACGGACCTTCCCATGTTTCCCCACCGTCTTTTGATATGGCCTTGTAACAATCATATCCCAAACCTGAGTTTTCCCTGAGAAAACATACCAGGGTTCCGTCATCCAGTTCAACGATACTCCCCTCGCACAGGTTCAAACCCTCTTTTGAAGCTACAATTTTTCTGTCGCTCCACGTTTTTCCTTCATTATCGGAATACCATGCACTTTGCTCAATAAAATTGTGCTCACCTTTTAGATGAGTGCTTATGAGCCATCTGCCTGATTTTGTTTGTATAAGCTGATCCGGCACGATACCATCGCTTGGCATAAGATAGGGGCCGTCCCATACAGTGCCTTCAGCGTCGCCGATCCAGTAATATACTTCCGCACTGATTTCATCTCTGCCTAGTATCCAGTCCGCAAGTATAACAAGCCGTCCGTCGTTAAGTTTTGATATCCTTGCACAGTTCCAGTAAGGCGGCCAGCCGTCATTACTGTCTGTGAACTTCTCTTTAGCAGTCCACGTCCTTCCTCGGTCGGTGCTCTCTGTTTTCATTATCCTGGCATAAGACCTGTCGCTGTGATGAGTGCATTCTTCGAAAACAGCAATCAGCTTGCCCCCGTCTGTTAAAACCACATCCGGAAACGCCTCATAATAATTATCATCTTTACTAACTGAAAAATACTGGATAGCCATGTGACCTCCCAAAGCCATTTATATCATACTTATTTTAGCATAACAGACAAAGGTGCGACAGACCTGTAAAAGCAATAAAATTAAACTATTATCTATGTATCCCTGGTATGCATGTATGTTCCTCCGATTTCTAACCATCATCCACACATCCCAAGGATGTGTGGATGATGGTTAGATTATCCGGGTTCATCTGAACTTTTATCTTCTACAGGATTAATTTCGACGCCATGCGACGGATAAGGACATTCACCGAATAATTCGTCCCACCCGACGGGATTCCAATATTCACCACCCTGGTAATAAGCAAGGATATTTAACAGGTATTGCAACAGTACCTCAGTGCCCTTTACCATGGAGCTGTTAATCATCCAAAGCGGGGCAAGGTCAGTTGTGTGAAGAATACATTGTGCAAATAAGCCAGCAGTTTCATTGGCATGTTTATTTGCCTCCCCGGCCATTTCAGTTAATTTCATCATTTTAAAGGAAATATTTTCACTACTGAACAAATTTATATATTTAGCGTACAGCTCCGAAAGAAGTACCAATGTTTCAAGGTGCGCGGCATATGCTTTTGTCCTTAACTGCATGTACCTGCAATATGTTCTCCCCGACTTAATGCATTCATCAAGTGCCGATGCAAATATTTCTGCTGCCTTTATCAGATTGTCTGCTGCTTTTTCGTAAATGGCCGCCCGCATAATAGAATTTTCCACAAAGTCATTTCCCAAAGGGCATGCATGGAAAGGATTATTAAAATCCTTAAAGCTTCTCATAACAGCAATTTCAGGCGGAACATGATTCCACGGCATATTGGCAGCGCCCCTGCCGCCCATGAAATCTTCATTATCCTCAAGGATTTCATAAGCCTTTTTAATTTTCCCCGCGGCAACATCCCCATACAGCAGTTTCAGATGTTTTTTATAAAATTCCCCGGGACTTATTTCCGGATTCCATAATCCGTCTGCCAGATATTTAATATTATGGTCCGCACCATTAATGAAAAGCGTCTGCATCATCAGTCCGGCCGTACCATTTAAAACCGTAGATCTGCAATAACCGTCTTTATGATACAGTCCCAGATTGAATTGCATACCCGCCTGGGAACCGTCGTCGGTTATCCTTGGTATTATGGAGCATTCACGGCCTTTCATTTCCTTGAAAAGGAACAACGGGGCACCTGCATGGGTCCACAGCGACCGGGACTCTATGTCACAAAACGCAACATCCTTAGGAATTATTTTATGAAGCTTTGTAAGCAGATATGCTTTGCAAATAGTCAGAAGTCCTAATCTAATACCCGGTTTAATTGAAGCAGCATCATTCAGGGTTTCCACGGCTATTTTTGAAAAAGCAATATCTGCTTCTATGTGTTTCCTTTGAAGTTCATCCCCCGGCCAATGATCACCCCAGTATTTTTTCTGGAGTTCAAGAGCTTCTTCATACCCAGCCAGTTGTGATTTGATGTATTCCCTGCTTTCATCGTGCGGGTCTTCATAGAAGCCTTCCGGAATACCTATAAATATACCCTCAAGTTCCGGATACGATTCTATCATATTCTTTATCCTGCATGCATTTATCTCTCTTGCTGAGGAGTCCGTGCAACTCACCAGCGCCGACCAGTGCATATTCTTCCTTGGCATAGATTTTATATGTTTTGTCATATTCATAGATACAAACTGAGGTAGAAACGATATCCAAACTCCGATCTGTCGTTCAGTTGCCATGGCAATAATCCTGTTCATGAAGGATTTTCCCATATCAAGAGCCTCATCGGAAGTGCTGACATCCTGAAACTCCATGGGTGCTACGCGACGCCTCGGAGAAAACTTTTCCCTGCCTACTGAAATATCATCCACACAAAAGCTTCCCGTCCAATGACGTCCGTAGGAAAAATATCCGGATTCCGGCCGGGATATATCACCGACAAGTTTTCTCTCGCTTTTATATGTGTAATCGATAATGGGCTCGTTTTCGAAGGGGTAAAAAATGATTCGGTTTAGTTTCATCCTAAACATATTGTCAAATAGATTGCTAAAATCCGCAAGTGACATAATTGATGTAGACACCATGCAAAAAGATACAAACATACCGCGCCATTTGTTTTTCGTTGCAAATTTTATATCAATTTCCGGAATAAGGGTTCTAAGTCCGGTTTCAGGGCAGACAGTCCGACTCGCCAAAAAGGAGAAACCAATCTCCTCAAAAAAAGAAAAAATCCCATATACCGCCGCTCTGTCGGTTAATCCGGCAATAACAACACATGCTTTCCCGTCTATGTTGATGCTTTTCAAAAGATGATCATCCGGACCGAATCCGTTCAAATCAACCAGCCCTTCAATTACCGCATGTTTAATCTCATCACATCCGGCGGGAGTACCTACAATAATGTCAGGGCTTTTTAATAACCCATTTGAAAATTTAAGCGCGTCTGCACCGGGCAGGATATTTATAAGTTGCCTCATAACTTCCATCCTCAGCACTTCCCCAAGGGAAATCTGCCATATAGCGTCTTTTAAATAAAACATATACGCTCCAATCTCATAATATCCGAAATAATCGGCGCATTTGAGACAACCATCCGTCGGATCATTGACTTAGAAAGTTGTTGTCAGGTTGTAGTTTCTCCCTGTGTCAGCCGCCCAATGGAAACCGTGCATAAGTTCAAGTACATGGAGGGCAATTTTCCCGTTGGCTTTATTAATTCGACCTTCTGATATTGCCTCCGCCATGTCAGAAATTCCAAGTCCCCTGGAGTTTTCCTCATATGGGATTGTAATCGGTATTTCTTCCCAATCATTTATATACCGTGTTTTAATCAAAACCGGCCCACCAAAGGCGTTGGGGTCGGGAACGGAAAGAGATCCTTCGGTCCCATGCACTTCAATTCTCGGCATATGGTGCCCAAGAACATCAAAAGAGGTGACTATATTTCCTATAACCCCGTTTTTAAATTTCAGTATTCCATTGATATGCGTGGGGACTTCTACTTCTACCTTTTTCCCAAACTTCTTTTTGCTTGTAATGGTACGTTCTGCGAAAGCCATCCCGGTCATCCCTGCGACACTTTCCACCGGTCCAAGCATATTCACTAAAGCAGTTAAATAATACGGTCCCATATCAAACATGGGTCCGCCTCCCTTTTCATAGTAAAATTCCGGATCAGGATGCCAGGATTCGTGACCCGGACACATCATAAATGCCATCACTGAAGCCGGCTGTCCTATTTTCCCGCTATTAATCATATTTATGCATGTCTGAATACCCGCGCCAAGAAAAGTGTCAGGCGCTGCGCCAATCATCAAACCTTTTTCAACGGCAAGATTAACTAACTCACGGCCTTCTTCAAATTCAACGCACATTGGTTTTTCCACATATACATGTTTTCCGGCTTCAAGAGCTTTTTTGCATATCGAATAATGTGCTTTTGGCGTCGTCAGATTAACTATTATTGCTACGTCATCGTCCGCAAGCATTTCTTCAAGTGTATATACTTCTTCAATGCCGTATTCTGCCGCGGCTTTCTCCGCTTTTTTCTTATCCAAATCACAAACAGCCTTTATATATGTGTTCTTAAACATATAAGTAAGATTCTTAAGATATATACCGCTTATTGCACCACAACCTACGATACCGACTTGTTTTTTAATCACAACAACCCCTTAAAACATTTTTTTATTGTTTGAAAATTCATCTGCCGTCAAATTATTTTCAATGGCAATCCGCTTCCCGTCAGCAGCCCAGAGAAGTCCTCTTTTCATTGTTGCATAAGCTTCTTTGATATCAAAAACATCCGCATGATGACCCAGAGAACTATAAAACACCCGTCCGTGTCCCCATCTTTTTGTCCACAGAACAGGCATGTCAACAAAGCCATTTGTTGAATTGTACCAGACCACGCTGGGGAACCGTGTAGATGCCAATACTTCAATGCACGGGTCTGTGTGCAAATAGTACTGCTCGCTGACAATTTTGAAATCTTTTATTCCCTCGGTAATAATACTTGAATTATTTGTGATGTTAACCATATATTCAACAACGTCCCCGCCCGGATGCGAAACCCATTGGCCACCTGTCATAAATTGCCATTCCGTACTATCTCTGAATGCATCGCACATTCCTCCGTGACACCCGGCAAGGCCAGTTCCGCCGGCAACAGCTTCCATTACATTATGAACAAGCTCATTTTTTATAGCACCCATTGTCCATATAGGAACAATTAAATCCAACGATTTCAAATAATCAAGGTCTGAAAAAACTTCAAGATTATCGCTGATGTCGGTAATAAACCCCGCATCTTTGAGCATCACTTTAAATACATCAGCAACTTCATTGGGCTGATGCCCGTCCCATCCGCCTTTTACCAGTAATACTTTCTTCATTTTAAATTCCTCCGTTAATCCGCATATTCACGCAACCTATTTCTAAAATGCACATAATTTTCAAAACTAACTTCTTCAGGCACCCCGTGGTCACACATGGGGATATACCCCCCGCGGGCTTTCATTACAGGCATTATCCTGTCGACTTCCTTGTCAATTTCGTCTTTGGTTGAAGCAAGAATCCGTTTATCGAAGCCCCCGCGTATCCGCAGATTGGGATACTCTTTACCTGTCCTTGCCACATCGCATCCGGATGCAACCTCAAACGGACTTAGATAATCCAGACCTATTTCTCCGTAGACATCTATGATGGGGTCAGAAAAACCATCGGTATCCACCTGAAAATAGAGACGCCTGCTTTTATCAATCTGCCTCTTTTTAATATTATCCATGACTTTTTTATAATATGGAAGGATATATTCGCGAATCATATCAGGCGATATGAGGGAGCCGTGATTGTAGCATATGTCCTCACCTATATAAAACTCATCAATGCTGACATGCTCCTGATATTTAGCAGCTATGGCATCCACCACATTGAACCAAGTTTCCATACAGTCCCGTATGAGTTCGGGTTCGTCATAAAATTTATATAAAATCTCAAGAGGACCCACAAGGCTGCGAAGATACATATAACCCCCTACTACGTTCAGGATTATCATCTTTCCCTCCGCTGCAGCTGTTTTAGCGTTTTCCATATGCCCTTCAAAATCCTTGGAACGCCCCTCTGAATGCGGGTCCATCCGCCATTTGCAGTTATCTTCCCATGTCTTCATGTCTTTTACAGGATGATTTACATATTCCGGCATAAACCCGCTTCTCCGGTTTTTAAAAAACAAAACATCGCGGCCGTATATGTCGCGAATCAATTCATGTTCCCCCCGGTCTTCAAGAATCTTTTCTTCGAAATATGGGTAGAACGGAGACTGGCACCATCCCAGGTTCCCAAGGTTGAAATTGCCAACAGGGTCAAATTTGAAGAGTTCTTTCAGTTGTTGCTCGCTTGTGATATGCCCCTCGCGAATCCATTTGTCAAGAGAGTACCATCCAAAATCATCCATAATTATTGGAGCGCCTGGTTTTATTGCATAAAAATCACGGAGTTTTTTAGCTCCGGTGTGCATTTTAATGCCTTTTCCTGCTTCATGGGATGCCGTCATGCCAAACCCTCCGGTATCAGATTTATTTCACTGCCTTTTCGCAGTATTCTTTCATTAATTTCATGTAAATCCTATAATTTGCAAGAGATACATCAGGAGGCGTCTGATGATCACAGGACGGAATAAAGCCGCCTAGTTTCATAACGGGCAAAAGCCGCTCCCACTCTTTTCTCATGGCTTCTTCCCCATGCTTCATGACCATCTTGTCATATGCGCCTATTATCTTAAAATCCGGATACATCTCCCTCATCCGGGCCACGTCCACACCAGCCTGTCTTTCCAGCGGAAGCGCACCTTCAATACCAGCCTCCTGCAGCCAGGGTATCATTGCTTCAAGCTGCCCGTCGGTATCAATCATTGGTATTATGTTGTATTTTTTTAGCACCGGTATTACTTTTTTATAGTATGGGAGCAAGAATTCTTCATACAATTCATAAGACAGCATAGGCCCCAGATTATATGACATATCTTCAGCAAATGTCATGAAGTCCGGTTTTAGTATTTTACAAAATTCTTCTATAAGATAGATATTATAATCCGCTAAATCACTGTTGATTTTATGCATTGTTTCCGGTTCATCGTAAAATGCATAAAGGTGCTCTTCTATCCCAAACAGTGTTCTTGGAAACCAGAAAAAACCTTCAAGGGTTATCCATATGGCCACATCGCCGTTTTCGTGTAAATCTTTTAATTTTTCTATGGCCTCGCGACGCACATCTATGGCATCCATGGGATACAGCATGTCCCTGACCTTTAAGTATGAATCCATATCGGCGACTTTCTTTTCATCGTCGCCCGCATTCCTGTATGCCTGCCCTTTTGGGCTTATCCAGAACTGCCTTACCATATCAAGGCCCAGATACTCGCGGATTTCATCTCTCGAAAAATGTTCCGGAACTCCTTCTTTTTGAAACCGTGCCTGGGTTTTATCCCACCAGCCGGCCCATTCTATCATCGGCAACCGGTCATCCGGTATTTTAAAATTCAGTGTATTTACAATTCTATCTCTGTTATTCATATTGTTCCTTCTAAATCATACTATTCCATTAATGTTAATTTCACATCCTATTATAGATAATTTATAACGCTTATCAATACTAAATTTTAATTTCTCAATTATAGCATCTATCCTAATTCTGCTGCACATGGAAATCATACTAGGTCCGGCTCCGCTGAGGGCGGTTCCCCATGCCCCCGCTTCCTTTGCAGCTGAAAGGACATCATTCCAAAAAGGCAGTAGTTTGCTTCGGTAAGGTTGGTGTATTACATCCAGTTCCATAAGATTTCCGGCCTTTACATAATCCATGTCGTAAAGCGCTTTCATCATGGACTGTTCAAGACTTTTTGCCCGTTTTTTCGTTTTGTAATCATAGCTTTTGGGGAGAATTCCCCTGCTCATTTTCGTACTTAATTGTTTTTCGGGAATGAATAGAATAAATCCAATATCGTCACCGACTGGAATTGTTACGTAGTCATTCCCCGTGAAAATGGAAAAACCGCCGGTAACGGCTGCGCAGACATTATCGCCATGGCCTTCCATATCAGCGGCCATCATTATGATTTCCTTATCGGTCAGAATACTTCCTTCAAAGCGATTGGCCGCATAAATACCGCCGGCTATACATGAGGCACTGCTTCCAAGTCCTCTTGATACGGGTATCCCGTTTTCTGTCTTTATTGAAAAAACAGGTATAGGTCTGCCCATTTGCTCATAAAAATATTGTATAGCCCTGTAAATAAGATTTTCCTTATTCTCCGGCAAATATCCTGATCCGAGTCCATCCGTTTTTATAGAAAATACATCAGAGCTTTCAAGTCTGATTATATTTTCGTACGCATCCAAAGCCACGCCGCCCTTGTCAAAAAGAACACCGAGATTTGCACTGGTTGAAGGAATCCGCACCTCAATCATAATGAGCTACCCCATAATTCTTTTCATAATTTCATCTTCATCTGCTTTAACATTAGTCTGTTCCGCTATCATTTTTATTGCATTATCCGGATCTTTTAATCCGCTGCCGGTTAAAACACATACCACAGTGCTGTCCTTTTCGATTTTTCCGGCCTTTATACTTTTAATTACACCTGCCAGTGATGCCGCCGACGCCGGTTCGGCAAATATACCTTCGCGTCCCGCCATGAGCCTGTATGCTTCAAGAATTTCTTCATCGGTGACGCTGTCTATGAAACCTCCGGACTCATCCCTCGCCGTTTCCGCCTTTTTCCAACTGACCGGATTCCCAATGCGTATGGCGGTAGCTACGGTTTCGGGTGTTTTAAAAATTCTTCCGTTAACTATCGGCGAAGCTCCTTCTGCCTGAAACCCTGCCATTTTGGGGGTTGAATCGGTCATGCCCTTTTCCATCAATAATTTGAATCCCATCCAGTATGCGGTTATATTACCTGCATTTCCCACGGGAAGGGCAAGATAATCCGGCACTTTGCCCAATTGTTCGACAATCTCAAAAGATGCGGTTTTCTGGCCTTCAATTCTATAGGGATTAAGGGAATTTACCAATGTCATGTTGTATTTTTCAGAAATTACCCGCACAAG
>JAUVJE010000173.1 GCA_030592355.1 Clostridia bacterium | reverse complement strand
TAAAATATATTGTCGAATTCCTTTAACTCTCGTACAATCTTTCGAACTAAATCCTCTTGATACCGTAATATCTTTCCATTATTAAGCGTATGTATATCCTTAAAGTTTAACTTTTCAATATCATTAACATTATTTGACGGATTTAATGGATTGTATCTCCAGAGATTTTCTTCATAAATCGAAGAAAAGAAAGTCACTTCAACTATGATGCCACGTTTTCCGGCTTCAGAAATAAAGTCCTTTAATCTGTTGAAATATTCAGGATTCCATTTCTCAAAATCAAACTTATTTCCTCCACTTATATAACCGGGGACATTGCTTCTTCCCCATGCAAAAATAGCAGACCCTTTCGCAGGAGCAAGTCCGAAAAATCCACTCCAAATCCTTGTATAATTCAAACCTGAAGATTTTAATGTATTCAGGTATTTTATATAATCGAAATCGAGATTAAGCACGGAACCATAATGCTCACCAGTCGTAATAAGGATGGTTGGTTCGCCGCGAAATAGAAAATAATGTTTATTATAGGGATGTAATCGAATTGGATTAGCATAGACTAAATTGCAAATTATGAATTGCAAAGCTATAATAACAAGTAACAATCGTGTTTTTATCATTTTTAATTCCTTGGAATTAATCCCACAAAATTATTTGTTCTTAATTCTTTACTGAAAAACTGCTCTTAACCCGAATATCTTCACAGGAACTCCCAATAAGAACTTCAAATTTTCCCGGCTCGACAACAAACTCCAGGAACCTGTTATACAAACCAAGATTTTCATAATTAAGTTTGAATTTGACTGTTTTCTTTTCACCCGGATTGAGTGATACCTTTTCAAATCCCTGCAGTTCAATTGCAGGAACTGATATAGAAGATTTCATATCGCTTATATATAGCTGAACGATTTCATCACCGGTACGTTCTCCAATATTCTGAACATCTACATTCACTTCAACTTCACCATACTGACCTATTTCATTTGGAGTAACTTGAAGATTGCTGTATTCATATTTCGTATAACTGAGACCGAAACCGAACTCCCACAATGGTGAGGCAGGCATATCTACATATGCATTCCCCCTTCTTTGTTTAATACGCTGCCATTTTGAAGGCATATAATTGTAGTATACTGGGATTTGTCCTACATGGCGAGGGAAAGTTACCGGCAATTTTCCACTTGGATTATAATCTCCGAATAAAATATCGGCAACTGCGTGTCCGCCTTTTTCTCCCGGCAGCCACGCCTCCACTATTGCGGGGATATGTTCTGCAGCCCAGCGTATTGACAGGGGTCTGCCGTTAATTAATACCAGTACCGTCGGAGTACCCGATTCATAAACCGCCTTAAGCAGTTCCTCCTGCAGCCCCGTCAAATCCAGACTCGCCACATCACATCCCTCCCCGTCAGTCCCTGTCCCATTCGGGGCGCCCCACTCATTCTCGCCGAGCACAACGACCACAGCATCAGCACTTTTTGCTATTCTCTTTGCCTTGGAAATCTCATTGTAATCGGTTACAATCACGTTGCATCCCTTTATATATTCCACTTTTGTTTTATCGGAAACTTTGTCTCTGATACCATCCAGCACGGTTACTATATCCTGCAATACAACCATAGAAGTATAATCTCCAAGCTGGTTGAGTTCATGGTCTGCATTTGGTCCTATAACCGCAATTCTTTTTATATCCTTCTTCAGAGGCAGGAGGTTATTCTCATTCTTCAGCAATACAATCCCCTCGCGGGCAGCCTCCAGAGCAACATTCTGACTCTCCTCCGTATGAGTAATTTCAACTGCATAATCCGGATCAACATACGGATTCTCAAATAAACCGAGTCTGAGTTTCTGACGAAGAATTCTTCTGACCGCCCTGTCTATTAAATCCATAGAAACTTTTCCCTCTTTTACATTTTCAACAAGCGGTTTCATATATCCTTCTTCAAAAGTATCTCCTATATCAAGCCCGGCCTTAAGGGCTAATTCACCTGCTTCTTTTTGATTTGAAGCAAGACGTTCAGATACTATTGTTGAGATACCGAATCCTTCGCTAAGCACCACACCGTCAAATTCAAGTTCACCCCTAAGAAGATCCGTCAGCAGAAACTTTGAGGCATGTGCAGGAACTCCATCGATTGTCGGATAGGTAGCCATCACAGCCAGTGCCCCCCCCTTTTTAATTCCTGCGATCCAGGGCGGCAGGTATACTTCTCTTAGTTTTCTTTCCGAAATCTCCATAGCACCGCGCTCCAAACCGCTTACCGGTTCGCTTTGACAGGGAAAATGGCAGAGTCCGGCAACAACTTTGTCATTTGCTGAAATATCATCCCCCTGCATTCCCGCAACAATTGAGGCTGTAATTCGGGAGCATAGATACGGGTCTTCACTGTATGCTTCTTCATTCCGTCCTAATCTTGGGTCTCTGATTGGCTCAACAACAATAGTGAACAGTTGATGTATGCCAACAGCCCTTGCTTCGCGGGCTGCAATCGTATATATCTTTTTAACCAATTCCATATTCCATGTACTGCCAATCGCAGGTCCCTCAGGAAAAATTGTGCCACCGGAGCACTGCAATCCGTGAGTTCCCTCTTCAGTCTGCAGCAGTGGAATCCCTAACTTTGTTTTCTCAATCGCTATTTTTTGAAGCTCGTTAAAAAAATCTGCCTGCTGGTATGTACCTTTATGTAAAGTGTGATTCGCAATTGTAAAAAATCCCCCGGCAGGTCCAACACCTTCAACATATTTCCCTTCTGTGAATTTTCTGCATCCCTCCAGCTTTTCAGGTATATCCTTTCCCATTCCGCTTACAAACAAAGCCGGCATATTCATCTGACCGACCTTCTCCGCCAGCGTCATCCTGCCAAGAAGGTCTTCGACCCTTTTTTCCATAGATTGACTGGAATCTAAATACAGGGGGCTATCAAGTCTGTTCTCTGTTTTTTTAAGGGAATGCACCTGATACAGCTTTATCTCATTTTCACAAATTTCGATAACCGATTTGTCTTTTTCTAATTTTTTCCCGTGGCACCCAAAGCATTTTGTATTATCAATTTTCTTTTCAAACCGGTGACCATTATGGCAGTCAATACATGTCGGGACATTTATAATTTCACCAATACCCCTGGCATGTATGCTTAACGAAAAATCCTTTAATTCTTTGTCATGACAATCTCCGCAAAATTCGGCTGCGTCTGACTTTCTAATTATTATATCAGGCTTAATGCTGTTGTCTTCTATATTGTTATGTGCTTTACTCTCGCCATGGCAGGCATAACAGTCTATCCCGTTTTTTTCATGAGCGCCGTCCTGTACTTCAAAGAATAAATCCGCATGACAAAAAAAGCAGGGGTTTTCCATATCCTGAACAGCATAATTTGAAACAGGTAATATGCAAAAAAACACAATAATGAAAACTGCAAACAGACATATCCATTTCAACCTCATTTTCAGCTCCTCCACTGCCTTAAGAAATGATATTTTCCGCTGCACATTTCGTTTATACAGGATTCTCCCTGATGATTATTCCAGAAACCGTCAAGCAGCGCCAAATCAGAATCCGTAATTTTCCCTTCATAAGAAGCCCTGACGTTCTCTCTTACTTCATCTAATGTCTCCATTCCGGGGATAACGGTTGATATATTCTCATTGTCCAATATAAATTTCAGATTAACCAGCGCAAGGCTTTGTTTCGTCTCTTTCAAAAGTTCCTCCTGGGTTTTCTCCGATTCTTTGAGCCATTCGCCTATTGTCCCGCCCATTTCACTGAGATCAATATTCTTGATATTAAAAAGTGTTCCCCTTACAAATGGTTTAATGCAAATAACCCCGATCCCTCTTTTTTTCGCAGCCGGCAGGACTTCCTCCGCCTTTCTCGTAATATAACTGTACGGTATATACAGTATTTCGAGTTCAGGTATTTCATCAATCATTTTAAACAAATCTTTCGGATTATGATTAGAAATTGAAAAGAATCTTGCCTTGCCGTCTTTTTTCAAAATCTTAAAAGCCTCTAAACCTGCTTTTAATCCCATCTCATTATATTCATTACTCCAGGTAGTATATCTGAAAATATCAACATAAGATGTTTTGAGCGCCTCTATATGCCGGTCAACTTCCTCAATCGTGTCACTAATTATCTCTTTAGCAGATTTATTTTTTTCCACACCATCATAAGCATTCGTGTCCGCCGATAGAAGTATTTTATCTCTTTCTATCCCGTTAGCCTCTAAAGCAATTCCTATCTTTTCGCTTTCGGAAACTTCATTCGTATCGAAGAAATTCATCCCCAGTTTATACGCCTCGCCTATCACTTCATTTCTAAGACTCTGCCGCTTCGATCCCTTTTCTTTCCAGCCCATCCCTGTAAAATGGCCGCCTAAAGCCACTTCAGAAACTTTCAATCCTGTCCTTCCAAGCGTTCGATACTTCATTTTAACTGCTTCAGTACCTGCATTACTTAATACATTTGAAGATGAGCATCCGGTTGCAGTCACTGCCCCGGCAATGGAAAGATTCCTTATAAAATGCCTCCTGTTTATTTTACAGGAATTTTTATTCTTCTCTGACATATTCAGCCTTTCTCAATAAAAAATTATACTTTTTTTAAAATGGTACTACTTTGTCATCATAAAATTTAAAAGAGAATACAACTCAAAGCACAATATAAGCCAGGACAATTATCAAATCAATGTCTAAAAGCGCAAATGAAATATCCGATCAAGCATT
>JAUVJE010000220.1 GCA_030592355.1 Clostridia bacterium | reverse complement strand
TTTTATTGTCAAATAATTCAGCTGCACACCTGGAATTAATCCCCCGTGTAACTAATCATCATCTCATCTGTAGATGTATCAAGCGTCATTGTCAGTATATTTTCTCCATGTAAATTCGAACTACTTAGAACACCATCGTATTTTGCGCTCATAACATTATCATAACCAGCTTCAGCTACCCTCGCTGCATAATCATTGAAATCGTTTTCTTTTACTCCTGAAATCGATATTGCAATCTGCCAAGTTCCACTCATTTTAAGAACTGATGAATTTTCAATTTTACCTTTTTTAAATTCAGGCACCCTTTTCGGCATATCTTTCGGCCATTTGTCTCCGGCTTCTATATCCACATCCACATTGCCTCCGGAAATACCTTCCATATACTTTTCAGTCAGACTCTCGCCAATTTCTTCGCCAATTTTTTCTTTCGTACTTTTGCATCCGCTCAGTGGAAGAGCAATCACCAGTATTGCAAGAACTACTAAAACGATACCTCTTAAAAATTTCCTCATATTCCTCCCCCCCCCCCTACATAATATTTGAAACGGCTTATACCGGCTCTTCACGCATTTTTCAACATCAGTTGCCGGAAAACGAAATGGTCATCTCGCCTGTCTTCGCCGCATATTGCAGCGAAATTGCATTATCTCCTTCAACATACATTTTTGAAGCTATGCCTCCGGAGTCTGAACTTGTCAATAATTCAAATATTGTATCTTCGATTTCTTCAACATATAAATCATGGTCTTCCTGGCTGACTGATTCGAGCATGACTGTGATATTTAGCTGGCCGCCGACACGAACCCCGGATGTATTGACTATTATGCCTTTTGTAAATTCCGGTACCTGTTCCGGCATACTCTCCGGCCAAATGTTTTCAGCACTTACATCTCCCCCGGCTAATTCGCTTGCAAGGTCTCCTCCCAAATCCTCCATCATATCCTCTTCAGCTGAATTGCCGCTTTGGCTACAGCTGCTGAAAGGAACCATAATGGCGAGTATAAGAACTAAAATAATTACAATACTTTTATATTCCTTTTTCATCGTCTATTCTCCTTTTTTAATATATATCTTAAATATATCCTATTAAACTTAATATAAGCTTAATTAGAAAACAACTGTATCCGGTTACTATCTGAAAACAGCTTCCATTGCATGATGTATATCTCTTACCGCCAGAATTTCAATGGAATTTGCAGCTTTTGCGGCCGCAACTGCGTTATCAGCGGGCACCACCGCATACCCAAAACCCATTTTTTCGGCCTCCAGAACCCGTTTTTCAATTTTGGAAATCGCCCTGACTTCTCCCGTCAGCCCAATCTCTCCCATTATAACCGTATCCTTATCAACGGCTCTACCTTTAAATCCCGATGCTATGGAACATACAACAGCAAGGTCGCATGCAGGTTCGCTTACCTTAATTCCTCCGGCAGCATTTACATAAACATCACATTTATCCAGAAGAATGCCTCCCTTTTTTTCTAGTACTCCTGTAAGCATGCTTGTCCGTTTCTGATCGGTGCCTGTGGATAAACGCCTTGGCATCGGAGATATAGAAGCACATACAAGAGCTTGTATTTCTACCAAAACAGGTCTTGTTCCCTCAAGAGCGGGGACTACGCATGAACCGCAGGCTTCATTGTTTCTACCTGACAACATAAGTTCAGATGGATTTTTAATCTCTTCAAGCCCTTCACTTGTCATTTTAAAAACACCTATCTCATTGGTTGAGCCAAATCTATTTTTAACCGCTCTTAGAATCCTGAAATTATGACTCCTGTCTCCTTCAAAATACAGTACCGTGTCGACAATGTGCTCAAGTACTTTTGGTCCCGCAAGGCTTCCTTCCTTTGTTACATGACCTACAAGAAATATAGATATATCGAGTTTCTTAGCAGTTTCCATGAAGGCTAATGTAGAATTTCTTATCTGCGTTACACTGCCGGGAACCGACTGTAGCTGCGAGCTGTATACGGTTTGTATTGAGTCGATTATTACTACAGACGGCCTGGTTTCATCAATACATGCAACTATGCTGCCTAAATCTGTTTCAGCGCCCAGGAGAAGGGTTTTTGATTCTACCCCCAACCGTTTGGCACGGATGCCTATCTGAGACAGACTCTCTTCTCCGGAAATATACATTATACCGTCCTCGGCATCGGTGCTTTTGCATACCTGCAGTAAAATTGTTGACTTTCCAATCCCCGGATCGCCTCCTACAAGAACTAATGAACCCTTCACAAGTCCTCCGCCCAACACCCTGTTCATCTCGTCAATTCCCGTATCTATCCTTATATTCTTGTCAGATGTTATATCATCCAATCCTTTCAGGATTATTTTAGTTCCCTTAGACTCAACGCCGCGAGGTTCTGTTATTTCCTCTATGAAAGTGTTCCATTCGGAACACGACGGACATTTACCCATCCATCCACTGGATTCATACCCGCAGTTGTCACATACATACTTTATTTTATTCTTTGCCATGAATGCTCCTTCTAGACTACGATTAACCTAAGCAGCATATTCTTCAATATGCCTGCTCTGATGCTGTCTCTATTATCTGTAATGGATGAAGCGAGAGCTTTGTTGCAAATGGCCGCTTTCATCAGAATCCCGTCTCTATATGAAATAAGTTTATAATCCACAAAATTATTTATATGCGCCGCCGCTGCCTGTTCTGATATACTTCCGCCGATAGATACAACGAGATGCATAAAATTGTTATATGGTTTTGTAATGGCAATTCTTCTGATTTTTATGTGTCCGCCGCCGCCTAGCTTGCTTTCGACAAAATATCCGTGTTCATTGGTAAATCTGGTTCCTATGACATAATTAATTTGCGAGGGAACGCATTTGAAATGGGTCGCAAGGGCATTTCTCTGGATTTCTGCTTCTCCTCCCGTCTCTTTAATCATTTCCTTTATAAATTCTTCTATAACATCGCTTAATCTTGCCATAATGATGCTCCTGACTATCTTTGACCATCTATATATAGTATATAGCCCCGCAAAAGACATTTCAAGCCTGACAGGTTTGTTTTCCTTCACCTCAGAAATTTCAAACGATACAGAACCATCTACTTTACTATGTCAAACAATAGTCCAGAGCAAACGTTTGCCTTGGGCTATTGTTTGATAAGGGTTGAAAACACTATATTTCCCATTACCGGCAAACCCAGTTGCTGAATCGAGTAGGGGGAAATTTCTTCCCCCTCTCACACCACCTGGCATGCCGTTCGGCACCAGGCGGTTCAATTCAAATAGTAATCCAAACAACTAACAAGTCCTCGCTTAGCGAGGGTTTCTTTTGAG
>JAUVJE010000015.1 GCA_030592355.1 Clostridia bacterium | reverse complement strand
TTCAATTGATTTTCTTAATGAACAAAGGGATAAAGACAATCCCTTTTTCCTATATACTGCTTTCATGGCTCCTCACGACCCAAGGACAATGCCGGAAAAGTATTTACAAATGTATAATCCGGATAATGTTACACTCCCTGCGAACTACAAGCCTGAGCATCCGTTTGATTTCGGAGTTTCAAAAATCAGGGACGAATTGCTTGCGCCATGTCCAAGAACTAAGAAAGAAATCCGCAAACAGCTGGCTGAATATTATGCAATGGTTACACACCTTGATGCATGCATTGGGAGGATACTTGATTCTATCGGGGAAAATGGCTTCATTGAAAATACCATAGTAATATTTGCCGCAGACAACGGCTTGGCACTAGGCAGCCATGGTCTGATGGGAAAACAAAATTTATACGAGCATAGCATAAGAGTACCGCTCATATTACAAGGACCGGGCATCCCAAAAGGCGATAAAGAAGACAGCCCTGTTTTCATTGCGGGCCTATACCCGACGATTCTGAATATGCTAAAGCTGGATGTTCCCGACACTTGTACGGCTAATTCTTATAAAACTATGAATTCAGACATGAATGTTGATAAGGACGCTATGCATTTTCGATATAAAAACCATATTGCGGGAATTAAAAAAGATGGCTATAAACTAATTAAGTATATGATGCCTGAAAAAACCGTCTTGTCCTTGTTTAATTATATTGAAGATCCCGATGAAATCAGCGACCTTGTTTTTGAACCTCAATATACAGCTTTAATCAATAGTCTCTTATATGAAATAGAAACCAACTGGACAGAAATCGATATATAACGGAGTTTATTATAAACCGGTTTCCATATGCATTTTTATATTCAAAATTCCCTTGCGTCCTATTTTATAAATTGCCAACCTGTAGTGCCTGGTTTTAGGATTATTGAGTTCTTCAATTTTATATGTGCATTCTTTTGGAATCTCGACTGACAGAGTCCCGTATTTTCCCTCTATTTTTACAGCGGAATCACCGAAAGGGGAAATATCCAAAGAAGTGTTCAGCATAAACGAAACGCCTTCGCCTTTTTCTATATAATATTTATCTATGATTTCAATTTCTCCGGGACCTGTGCTTTTTATCTGTCTTATCCATTCTTTATACCAGCCTTTCCACCCCGGGGACAAATCCATTGTTGCATTAAAAGACACATTATCTCCCGAAGCTTCCGGGATTAGGTCTTTCATCAATGGATTTTCAGGATATGGGGTTTTATCACTTCCATATGGCACGAGCATATTATGTCTGTCGGGAGCCTTTAGTTCCAAACTTATAGGGTCGTCATAAGAGCATATTCCCGGATCCATTAAAAATGTTTCGCCTTCGTACTCATAAACGAAGCTTCCCTTATCCATATGTGTGTGTCCGGCTCCAGCCTTATTGCCAAGAACAAAAATCTTTGAATATCCGTTGCTGGTTTTTCTATATGAAATTGCATGCCCTGTAACTTCCATTAGTATGAAATTTCTTCTTTTTATATCTTTCTTTTTAATCTTATCGTCAAGAATCCTAATAATAGGGCTGTCCCCCATACCATTATTTTTTACATGCTTTCTATAAACATCGGGCCAAACACTATCAGGAAAGAAATAAGCCATCAGTATCAGATGAACCTTGTACATATCTGAAAATGATGATTTTACTTTGACACTGGAATCACAAATGGGAATGAAATCAAGTTTTTCATCCGTTGATTCAATCACTTCTCCAAAGGTTACTGTTTTTTTCAATACAGGAGGCAGTAATTTTTCAATATCAATATTTTTAAGGCGTGAATACATATACAAAACCAATAATGAATCCCTGCCCACACATGAAAAATAACCGGGCCCTTCCGTATATCCCCCGTCGCTTTCAATAGTATTATTCAGATTTTCAATAACATCGTCAATAGCGATATCCAAATATCTATCTACCCGGGGGAAATTTCTTAAAAGGACGGCATATGCATATATGCGCCCGGGACTAAACCATGCCATCTGATTGCAGTGGAATATATATTCATATCTCCATGTGTTGAAATTAACGGTTCCGATACCTTCTTTTGCCATCTTTTTTAAAATTAAATTTTTCCCGGCATCAGTGAACATCTCTCCTGCTATATCAAGTACAATGGCGCACTCATAAAGGCAAAGCGAAGCAACAAAACATCTGTGGTCATAAGAACTTGTTTTAAAATTACTGATGAAGCTATCCTCCCAGTTCTCGCATGATGCAAGCACCAATGCATATCTTGCTGCCAGTCGAAGAAGAGCCGGGTCTTTGTTTACAACTCCGGCAATAGCTGCCTTTTCTCCTTTTTTCAACAAATACTTTTCTTTGTCCCTTTCACGGTTATATCTTGTATCAATCAGAAAATTTACATACTCACCTAAGTATTTTTCAGGAATATCATCTTTACTACAATCTTTTGTATAATCATATGGCCTGGAAGCAGGAATACCTCCGGTCTCATCCGCCTTTTCCCTTAGCGTTTCTATATCTTTTTCATTTAAAAGAATTCCGTACACCGGTTTGAATTCAGGTTTATATTCTTTTGGTTTGAGATGCTTTTCCCATGTATCTTCATCAAATCCAGCCAACGATTCAATATGGTTTTCCAAAAGATTTTTATTTGAAAGACCAATCCAGTTAAACCAGCCGGTGCCGTTATCTGAGCTTTCACTGCCTATGCTGATAGATAAATGTCTTATTTTATCCATATTCTCAATATTTATCTTATATTCGTGCTTCAACCCGTCCCTGCATACAAATTTGCTGTTTAAAACCACTTCTCCATCAGAAACGTCAACATCCATCATCGTGTCTTTTTGAATAGATGCCGATATTATGAGTGTATCCATATTCAAGGAAGATACATTTTGATATTCTCTTTTAATGGTGAAGGCATACTCGGAAACCACACCTTCTTTCCATTTAAAAAGAACCGTACACCAAGTCTGCTCAATTGAACTTTTCAAAGCACTCTCTTTTTTGAATGTCCAGTCTCCAAGTCCGCTGATATCAGGATCCCAAAAGGGCTCAAATATTGATTCTGCCGAATTGATGTGTATAGGTCGCATTGGCTGCTCCTTCTTAATATAATGCGTTAACTTAAATTTGAATATCATAGTGCTTCAGACACCTGAGCACACGTAGTGTATTCCACCTGCTTGGTCCGCCTGTTTTCTCCATGTCAAAATGAACTTCGCCTGTATGTTTTGCCTGAACCGGCCATTTCCCGTCTTTTCTTTTTTTGGATATTATTATATCAATTGCGTCCTGCATTCGGCTGTCATATTTAACACCTGCATCCTGAAAATAATCCATGCCTCGTAAAATATCATACTTCCACCGGCTGGGATATGAAAGCATGGTCATTCGTTTGTTTATTACTTTTCCGGTTTTATCTGATTTGAACAATCTGTGTGCCAGAATGAATTCATGCGCCTTGGCCATTATCCCGGGGATTTCATTTTTTCTGTATGAATAGCCGTTTTTTAGATATTCAATTAACCCTTCAAGGGTGTTGATGGTGGTGTGCAAGGACGAATGCCTTGCACCTTTTCGGCAATACTCGCAGTTCCATCCTCCGTCATCCATTTGTGTCGTGATAAGATAATCTACAATATGGCTGATTTCCCCCTCTGCCCGTTTAAAATATGACGCAAAATTCAGTATCATGCCGTTTATGCACACATCGCTGTAATTTACGGTAATTCCAGGGTTTATTCCCCCGTCAATTCCGATGGGAAGGGTGAAAATATGGTCAATGCTTTTTTGAATTATAGGAATATTCGGATTGATGTTCATGTTCTTTAAATCCAGCAATGTATAGTGTGTGCTTATCCATTTAGGCTGATAGTATGCGCTTCCCCAACCACCGTTTTCTTTTGCCCTTGCAAGGAATTTTGCTCCCCAGCCTTCCTGCTCTATCGTGTCCTGTTCCTTTTTTAAAACAGATTCCTCTGTATCAGATAAATCCCGTAAAACCTGATACCGGATTGCCGGATCACCCTCTAAAAGCCAGTTTAGTATATTCTCATCAATATTCAATTAACCACCTGTTCTTCCGGTTTCTTCTTACTATATCTTTTATACATTATCCATGGCAGATATGTTATAAACCAAAAACCAATAACCACCCCGAGAAACGCAAGCGCAAACCAGGGTTGGCGAAGTTCTATATTAATGTGTTCAGGTATATGGTGGATATGCAGATAATTTGCTCCCAGTGTAATGTTTGCTACTGTTGCAATTCCTGCAATACTAAATAGAAGAATTGTACATTTAGGTAAATACTTCACATCAGGTTTAAATCCGTCTGCAATTATCCACATAAACGGAACTGCTACTATCAATATATGGGCAACGCTATAACGAATCGTATGCAGATGGATAATGGGATACTGCATGATATTTGGCGCAATGAACGCTGCTATGCTGAATAAACCGCATGCATATGAGAATTCTTTCAGGTATCTGGAATCGGTAAAAATCGCAAAAGCCTCAATGAACAGCATTATTCTGCTCAATGCTAATGGCAGGGATTTATCAAGCGTCCACTCTCCGAGCCAGATATACCACCCACTTCGTACACATTCACATAAGATTAAGATAATAGCAACAATTATCATAAATGTTCTTCGTTTTTCGGTTTTAGTTTTTTTATATATGAGTACAATAAGAGCTATAAAAAGCAATGATATGAACATCCACGATAAATGGACCACATCAAAAAACGAATAACCCGCATTCGAAGGAATACCGGATTCATATGTAAAAAAATACTTAAGATTCCCCATAATTCCAACCCTCAACTGACTTCGAGTATCCTATCACTATTTTAGCATAAAAACAGTTTCCACCTGCAAGGTTTATATCTATTCGGTTTTCGACTAACTGATCCAGGGTCGGTTAGCTGATTTATGCATTACGAAAAATTCCAGTAGTAAATTAACCTTGGTCCTTTGCTTGTTCTGTCGCCGGTGCGAGGAATTCTGATAACTTTCCGGGGTTTAATTCCCAGTGTCCAATCCGATATAACATCCTCATCAATCATGTGATGTGATCTATACTGGGGACGTCCGTCCAGACATTCCCACATGTATGGGAAGCTGAGAATAATATGATTAGATACACGCACGGCTTCTCTAAATGCGAGCGATTGCTTATTGTCAAGATGCTCCCAAACCTGCAGCCCCAGTAAAAGGTCATATGCTTTGTCTATAACCGGCCACGGCTTTACAATTGCATCGTGATAATATTTGAAACCTTTCCAGTTCTCCGGCTCCCCCCATTTATCCTCACCCGGTTTTATTATAATGTCCGATTTTTTAACAATAGGATGTAGAGATGGTCCAACTTCAAGAGCATTTCCCGGATTTATATCCTCGACTAATTTTATTACTTCACTAATATACGCCCATCTCCCTGCATAGTAACTGCCAAGGGGTTCTTTGAGAATATTCTGAAACTCTTCATGTGTCATCGTTTCAACCATGTAACGCTCCTTCCAGTTTTCCGGCGATGAACGCCGTCATATCTGCTAATCTGGTTGAATAACCCCACTCATTATCATACCAAGCGATTATCTTAATCATATTTCCATCAAGTACTTCTGTGGAAGGACCATCAATTACAACTGAATACTCTGTTCCCCGATAGTCACTAGAAACCAACTTCTCATCAGAGTATCCCAAAATTTTGCGTTTATCTGATTTTGCAATATCTTTGAACAACTTATTTACAGCATCAGCTGAAGTTGTTTTCTCAACTATAATAGATAAATCAAGTAAAGAAACTACAGGAGTCGGCACTCGAATAGATATCCCTGAGAGTTTCCCCTTAAGCTCCGGCAATACTTTCCCAATTGCGCTGGTAGCCCCTGTTGTCGTAGGTATAATATTTAGAGCTGCTGCACGGGATCGCCTAATATCTTTATGCGGTAAATCGAGAATCCTTTGGTCACTGGTATAAGAGTGGATCGTAGTCATCATCCCTTTAACCAATCCAAATGATTCATTTATCACTTTTACCACCGGAGCCAATGCATTAGTTGTACAACTGGCATTCGAAATGACATCATGAGTATGCTGACTGTATGTTTTTTCATTAACTCCAAGAACAAGAGTTGTGTCGGCATCTTTTGAAGGCGATGATATTAAAACCTTTTTCACTCCCCTTTTAACATGACCCATACAACTTTTTTTATCCCTGAAAATCGGGGTTGATTCAATAACAATATCAACCTTTTCCTTCTCCCATGGAATTATAGAAGGAGAACTACCGCTAAAAACAGACACTTTATTGCCATTCACATAAAATTTATTATCGCTTACGTTACTAATACCTTCATATTTCCCATGCAGAGAGTCGTACTTTAAAAGGTGTATCAATGTTTGTGTCTCAGCTATGTCATTCACGGCAGTTACCTTCAATACATCACTGTACTTTTGATTGATTATTTTAAATACCTGCCTGCCAATTCTTCCAAAACCATTAATCCCTATATTGATCATTTGTTATGCCCCCTTCGTATTTTCATCCTTATTGTAATTGATTATGTGATATACTAATAGTGCATATTATTTATATAAGGTATAAGGTTTTAACATAGCATGATTAGTATTGAACATTATAAGGCATTTTATTATGCAGCACTTACAGGCAGTATATCCAAAGCTGCAAAGAAGCTGTTTATCACTCAACCTGCCGCCAGCCGCTCAATTAAGCAACTTGAAATAACAATTGGTTCTCCTGTATTGTTCAGAACTTCAAAGGGAGTCACTCCGACAACTGAAGGAGAAATTCTATTTGAATATGTTGAGAAAGCTCTTAATTCCATAAATATAGCGGAAAAACGGATTCGCGACTTACAGAATATGGACACCGGGGAGATTCGAATAGGTATAAGTGATACTTTATGCAAACACTATCTGATGCCTCATCTTGAGTCATTCAATAAAGAGTTTCCCGGGATAAAAATATCCGTAACAAATCCTACAACGCCAAGAACCATTGAGTTGCTAAAAAGCGGAAAAATAGATTTTGGAGTTGTAAATCTTCCTGTAGCAGATACCGATTTAGAAATAATTAAAGGAATTGAACTGCAGGATTGTTTTGTATGCAGTGAAAAATACAAGTTTCTGGCAAACATATCAATTTCCCTTGATGAATTATGTAATTACCCCATATTGCTATTGGAACAGCTAAGTAACACCCGGATATATCTGGACAAATACTTTTCTGACAACAATTGCGAAGTGTCTCCTGTTATGGAACTGGGTAACATTGATTTGCTTGTAGAATTTGCAAAAATCGGAATTGGAATATCAAGTGTCATTAAGAATTTTGTTGAGGATGACCTTTCAACTGGCCGATTGTTTGAACTAAATGTAAACCCTCCTATTCCACCTCGAAATGCAGGAATAGTTTATTTAAAAAGAACCCCACTTCCAATTGCAGCTAAAAACTTCATTAAAAGACTCATCTGAAGGGTTTCACATATTTTAGTTGTCAAAACCCCGGCATTTGTTTATACTTGCGGGGGTATATAGAAGAGAACGGAGTAGAATTTGGCAAAAAGAGAAAATATCAGAAATATAGCGATAATAGCCCATGTTGACCATGGCAAGACTACCTTGGTAGACGAGTTGCTTAAACAGAGCGGCATTTTCAGATCCAATCAACATATCTCAGAAAGAGTGATGGACTCTAATGAATTGGAACGCGAACGCGGAATAACAATTTTTTCGAAAAATACCGCTATCAATTATAAAGGGGTTAAAATTAATATAATTGATACACCGGGCCATGCGGATTTCGGTGGCGAAGTTGAGCGTGTACTGAAAATGGTTGACGGAGTTCTTCTTCTGGTAGATGCTTTTGAAGGACCAATGCCGCAAACACGTTTTGTGCTTAAAAAAGCCATGAATCTGAATCTGGTGCCTATTGTTGTAATTAATAAAATTGACCGGCCTGATGCCAGGGCAAACGATGTTTATGATGAAATACTTGACCTCTTTATAAGCCTTCAAATTGAAGACCATCAGTTGGATTTTCCCATTATATTCACATCTGCCAAAGAAGGTTATGCCATAAACGAACTTGATGATGCACCGGAGTCAGTAAAACCCCTCCTTGAAGCGATAATCGACAATATACCCGCTCCTGACGGTGATGCTGACGGTGATTTTCAATGCCTGATTTCAAGCATTGATTATGATAAATATCTGGGCAGAATAGGTGTCGGGAAAATTTCACGCGGCATCATTTCCCAAAATGATATTATCGCCCTGTGTAAAAAAGAAGGCGGAATAATCAACTCTAAGGTTACAAAATTATATACGTTTGAAGGTTTGAAAAGGATAGAAACGCAAACTGCCTCCATAGGCGACATAATAGCTCTATCCGGCATTCCGGAAATTAACATAGGCGATACTCTGTGTGATATAGAAAACCCTGATCCAATTGATTTTGTAGACATCGACGAACCAACCATCTCTATGATTTTCAGTGTAAACAACAGCCCATTGGCGGGAAAAGAAGGAAAATTCATAACATCAAGGCACCTTCGCGAGCGTCTGTACAAAGAACTTGAAAGCAATGTCAGCCTTCATATTGAAGACACTGCTTTAATGGATTCATTTAAGGTTCTCGGACGCGGCGAGCTCCACCTTTCAATATTAATTGAAACAATGCGCCGTGAGGGATACGAATTTCAGGTATCCCGTCCTGCTGTAGTAATAAAGGAAATAAACGGCATAAAACATGAGCCCGTTGAATATCTTATTATTGACGTGCCTGAAGAATATGTCGGAAATGTAATGAAGAAAGTGGGTGCGAGAAAAGGTGAACTACTCGCAATGGAACACGGTGTGCAGGGCTCTACCCGACTTGAGTTTAAAATTCCCGCAAAAAACCTTATCGGGTATTATTCAGAAATGTTAACGGATACAAAGGGCACCGGTATTATGAATCATACATTTGATAAATTCGAACCTCTTAAACCCGAAATGATAAAACGGCCCCGTGGATCAATGGTTGCATTTGAACCCGGCGTTACGTCAATATATGGATTGTTCTATGCACAAAAACGCGGAACGCTATTCATTGATGCAAGAACCAAGGTTTATACAGGAATGATAATAGGAGAAAATGCAAAAGCAGAAGATATAGATATTAATGCATGTAAAAATAAACAGCTGACCAATGTACGCGCCTCCGGTTCGGACGAGGCAATGCGCATAGTAAACATTCGAAACATGAGCCTTGAACAATCGCTCGAATTCATATCAGATGACGAATTGGTTGAAATTACACCTCTCAATATCCGCATGAGAAAAAAAATCCTAAACAGCGGTCAGCGGGCCCGTAATCGCAAAAATATATGATGATTCATTTTTCAACCTGATTTTCCCCGGGTTATCTCGGACAAATGCTTCATTTATCCTCCGGATATTTATTGCACTCTGTTAATTTCAATTAACAACATTCTCCAAAAGTGATATAATGTGTACCCAACACATATATATTGGAGGCGATTCTAATATGATATATATGTGGTCAACTTTAATTATCATCTCGGTTGGTGCAATTTTATATGTCGTAATACGGAACAAGAAAAAAAGGAGCATTCATTTCTCCCTCTATGTGTATGCGCGTTCAAAATCTCTTAAAGAAAACATAAATAACATAAAAAAGATATCGAGGGCGCATAAACCAGCTTCCACCGACCACAGCCCGTTGTGGACATACAGGTTAATTACCAAGAAGTGGAAATCATTTCGGCGCGACTACAACATGCTTTATTCACTTCAGGGGAAATATGATGAACTGGTTCCATCCTCAAAATGGATAACCGACAACTACTACCTGATAAACCGGAACATAAAGCAGGTAGTCAAGAATTTCAACAATAAGAACTGCCGGAATCTACCCGCAATTACCATAGAATCGTCGGATTACTTCCCCCGCATATATGTCCTTGTCAAAGAATTGATGACAATGATGGATTTTAATTTTTCGGAACAAGTCATGCTGACTCTTACAGAGGCATATCAAAAAATCAATCCGCTGAAAATCTCAGAGTTATGGGCGCTTCCTATTATGATAAAAATCTGCCTTCTTGAGGATATTGCCTCTATTGTGGAGGGTATAAAGGATATCATTAACAATAAGATCAAGGCTGATATATTCATAAACGAACTGACTAAAAGCTATCCAAAAGAAGACTTGCTCAATGAAATCAATCGTTCAATGGCGGGAAAAACCTGTGCTGAACCACTGAGTTTTTCATCACAGGTCCTTCTGAGAATGAAAGAACGCGGAATAAGCAGCGTTATTGACCTGGAAAAACTCGTCGCTTCCCTGCCATGCGTGGAATCCTCATACACATCTATAATTAATCATGAATCCGTCCAGCAGGCGTCTATTGAAACAAAAATCTCAAATCTGATAATCAGTCTGGGAAAACTTAATGAGGTCAACTGGGAAGATACCGTATGCAGGCTTTCAGTCGTTGACAATGTTCTTTCATGTGAAGAAAATAATATTTTCAAAAAGATGACTTTTAAAACCAAGGAAACCTACAGGTATGAAATTGAGACACTGGCAAAAAAAGCGGGGAAACTTGAAAAAGAAATCGCAGAAAGGATACTTGAATTTACAAAAAACAAAAGCGGAAAGCAAGCTCATGTGGGATATTATCTCATTGACCGCGGCAAGGCTGAATTGCTTGATTCATACCATTTGAAAATCTCTCTCCTTGAGCGGATAAGTAATAAAATCCGAAATATCCGGGATAAACTTTATTTCCTTATCCTTTTCACAGTGATTTTCTTATTCAGCCTCTCTGGTTTTCTTTATACTTTCCTTACACGCGACCCTCCGTCGATTATTCTGGGCATCCTGACTTTTTTTATTTTGATAATACCCGGCTTCAGTATACTGACCGACATTGTGAACCAGGTCCATCTGAACCTTGTCACAGTCAAGAATCCTCCGGCTATGGATTTTGAAGACAGCATACCGATGGAATTTTCAACAGTGATAATCGTACCGGTAATACTAGGTTCAATATCAACGATCGACCGGTATATTGCGAAGCTTGAACAACTGTATCATTTAGGATGTGATCCCAATCTATTTTATGCTATTCTCGTTGATTTCAAGGATTCTCCTGTCAAAATCGCGCCGGAAGATGAAATACTGGCCGAATATGCAAAAGCCGGGATGGAAGAACTCAATGATAAAATCTTCAGCGGAGGCCAGGGCAGATTCATGATGTTCTGCAGATACCGGCGTTGGAATGAAAGCCAGCAGGCCTGGATGGGCTGGGAAAGGAAACGAGGTAAACTTGAAGAATTCAATGAATATGTGCTTGGAGGCGAGGAGACTACTTTTTATAGCTTATATGGAAATATCAATACCATAGCGGGAATCAAATATGTGATAACCGTTGACTCCGATACAGACCTGATCCGCGACAGCGCGAACCGATTGGTGGGAATAATGGCACATCCGCTTAACAAACCCATCATTGACGAGGCGGTAAATAAAGTAGTCGAGGGCTTTGGCCTGATGCAACCAAGGGTAACCGTACACCCTGACATGCTGACATCCTCAGTTTTTTCACGACTATTCGCTGCAAATTCAGGATTTGACCCATATACGACATTTGTCTCAGATATATACCAGGATGTATTTTATGAGGGGGTTTTCATCGGCAAGGGTATTTATGATTTGGAAGTATTCAATACGATATTGCGAAAGAAAATTCCTGAGAACACCGTACTAAGCCACGACCTGCTTGAGGGCTCCATGGTCAGATGCGGTTATGCCTCCGGAATTCAGGTATTTGACGGAATACCGCCTGATATTCTCAGTTTCTTCAAACGACAGCACAGGTGGGTGCGCGGCGACTGGCAGCTCATGCCATGGCTTTTCGGCAGGGACAAACTTAAATTCTTAACCAGATGGCAGATGCTGTCGAACTTGATAAGAAGCCTTGAACCGGTATCTCTCATCATTTTTCTTTCAGTTGTCATATTCTGGTTTCAATGGCCGGCAATTCTATGGCTTGGGATTCTCCTGTTTCCTATAGCCATTCCCTTTATATCACAGATGAACAGCCTGATTTTCTATGAATCGGTAAATATCAGCCTATATTATGCCCTTAAGGAATATACCAAATCTGTCCTGGGCTCGGTTTTGAGAGGGCTGCTGTTTTTCATCATACTGCCTTACAGGACATTTGTAAGCGTTGATGCAATAATCCGAACCCTCTACCGCATGTACATATCAAAATCAAAAATGCTGGAATGGCAAACTCAGTATGCAGTTGAAAAATCAATGAAGACTAACATTTCCTCGTACTTAAAAAGGATGCTGCCATCTATAGCAGCCGGTATCCTATTTATTTCAGCAGCATATTTCATTGGCTCAATCCCAACCTTTATCATAGGCGGATTATGGCTCCTTTCACCCTTGATCTCATATCTTTCGGGTCTGGAAATCAAAAGAAAAAGAATCAGTTTCTCACAGGTTGACAGGCACGAACTCTATTCCATAGCCCGTGCTGAATATAGATTTTTTGAGGAAACTATGCTTCCGGAATATAATAACCTGATTCCTGACAATTTCCAGACCGTAGTGAGAGAAGTTTATGCGCCCAGAACCTCTCCAACAAACATAGGCCTTCAGCTAATGGCTTTCTTAAGCGCCCGCGACATGGGATTCATATCACTGAATGAATTTCATGACAGGCTTGATAAAACAATTGAGACCATTAG
The DNA here is from genome assembly GCA_030592355.1 of Clostridia bacterium. Lineage (GTDB taxonomy): Bacteria > Bacillota > Clostridia > DUPQ01 > DUPQ01 > JAFGQE01. The sequence goes on along the minus strand of JAUVJE010000015.1, from coordinate 6,686 downwards.
CAAGATGAAAAAATGGCACGGGCACCTTTACAATTGGTATGACATATCAACCCTCGAACCACTTCTGCCCAATTATATATCAAGCGTTGACAGCGGGAATTTCATAGGCTTTCTCATATGCTTGAAAAACGGTCTTAAAGATATATTGGATAAGCCCGTATTCTCCGATACCCAGGTGAACGGAATAAAGCAAACGATGCTCACCGCGGGTTTTGAAGAATATGATTTTAATCCAACTAGCGATACCATAAGGAACAATCTGGATGAATTGATTATTAACCTTGAAAATTCCCGGAGCCCATGGGTAAAACCTGACTTCAAAGACTTTGCCATAAAAAATATACTTGGATTCATAAACGATTATCAGGATTTCCAGCCATTCGGCGGGTCAATAAATGAACAGGCCGACGCCGGAAACATGGCCGCTGTCAATTTCAGGGAATCAGTAATGGAAATTGCCCGGGAAGCTGATAAGTTAATTAAAAATACTGACTTCACCATGCTTTACGACCGCAGCAAGCATATGTTCCATATAGGCTTCAATACATATCTTAACCGGTATGATGACTCATATTATGATTTCATCGCATCGGAGTCACGCCTGACAGGCTATCTGGCCATATCAAAAGGCGACATTCCTCAAAAACACTGGTACCACCTGAGCCGCCCCCTGACGCTTGTAAAAGGCTGTCCGACATTATTGTCCTGGGGTGGGACCATGTTTGAATACTTCATGCCGCATATCTTAATGCGTGTCTTGCCCAATACTGTTTTTGAAAAAACCCTTCGCAGGGTGCTAAAAGTGCAAATCAGGTTCGCAGCAGAACATAATATACCCTGGGGTATATCTGAATCTGCATATTACCGTTTTGACCAGAATCTCAATTATCAGTACCGGGCGTTTGGGGTTCCCTCCCTTGGTGTCCGGTCCGATTTATCGAAATTCCTCGTGGTCTCCCCTTATTCATCATTCCTTGCTGCTTCAGGCAACCCAAAGGCTTTTCTTAAGAATCTGAAAAGTCTCAAGGATTATGGGGTTTTTGGGAAATACGGTTTTTTTGAGGCCATCGATTTCATGGCTGCAGCCGGGAAAGAGTACAAAAAACCCAATATAATAAAAACATACATGTGCCATCACAAAGGCATGAGTCTCGCGGCGCTGAACAACCTTTTGAACAACAACATCCTGCAGGACCGCTTTCATTCAGAACCTATTATAAAGTCATCCGAAATATTGCTTGAGGAACGGAAGCAACTCGGTATTGTTGTAAAGGATGAACCTAGAAAAGCATATGTCAAACCACATGGGACCGATGATTTGTCTATGCCGGTCGCTAGGGTGATAAGCAATAAAAAGTACAAGAGCCCGATAATGCATGTGATAAGCAATGACAGGTTTCAGAGCATAATGAGTTCAACCGGAAGCGGATATATGAAATTCAAGGATAAGATGATAAATCCATGGAGCAATGATTCCTGCAATGATACTTATGGTTGTTTCATCTACATAAAGGATATTATATCCGGACGTTATTTCAGTATTACATATAGTCCGACTTTCACCGAACCGGACTTTTATGAGGTTGTTTTTTCAGCCGATAAAGCAGAATACAAACGAGTCGAGAACAACATTGACTGCCGGATGGAGATTACGGTTTCACCCCAGTCCAATGCAGAAATCAGGAGAATAACCCTGACTAACCTGAGGCCTGAACAAACCGCCGAACTTGAAGTAGTCAGTTTCATAGAACTGTCCCTGGACAGCAAACGCGTTTTCGATGCCCATCCCGCTTTCCAAAAGTTGTTCGTGGAAACTGAATTTGACCGCACATCACGGTCTGTGATTGCGGTAAAACGCCCCCGCACACTTAACGAAGAGACCATATATTTCGGAGCAACTTGCCTGGTTGATGCCAATCCCTCTCAGATGTTTGAGTATGAAACCGAAAGAGATCGTTTCATAGGCAGGGGTCGTTCACTCAGAAATCCGATTTCCCTTGAGAATACCTTTAATGTACTCAGGGGAACAGGTGAAGTGGTCGATCCGTGCATAAGTTTGAAAAACAAGGTGAGAATCCCCTCATATCAAAGCGTATCAATATCATTCATTAATGCGGCGGCAACCTCAAAAACCGAACTTATTGAAACGCTTAAAGAATTGAAAAACCCTTACACGGTAATGGATGTATTCAAGAATGCGCTGTTTGACAGCAAGGTTGAGATGCAGTATTTCAATCTTAATTATGAGAAGACAAACAAGATCCTGGATCTGCTGACCATAATAATGTTCCCCAATAACCACCATGGGTTATCCGCTCCCTTCTTCACGGGCAATGTACTTGACCAAAGGGATCTGTGGAAATTCGGTATATCGGGAGACAACCCTATCATTCTGATGAAAGTAAAGGAAAGCGGTGACCTTGACGCGGTAAAAGATGTTGTTACTGCATATGAATACTTGAGTCGTAACCAAGTAGATGTAGATTTGGTTATCATGAACGAAAAGGATGAGGGCTATCTGTCAGATTTGTCCAATGCAATCCTCGACATAACCAGTAATGTAAAGATATTTGAAACCGGCGGGGTTTCCGCTGGTGTCTTTCTCTTAAAAAAGAATGAACTTACACCTGAGGAATGCAAACTGATGGATATTGTAGCACAAGTAATCCTTACCGGAGAAGATAGGATTCTTGGCGACAGGATCAGTGACAGCGTATACGAAAATGTGGTTTCAGTCATTCCTGATACTTCTAAAGATGATTCAGCCGGTATATCCGGTGAATTGCCCCACATTGACCTGGACGCCTTTAACGGCCTGGGTGGATTCACTAAGGACGGCACCGAATATGTCATAGAACTCAAAGGATGGCGGATGACCCCAGCCCCATGGGTCAACATAATTTCAAACAAAAATTTCGGCTGCATATGCACAGAAGCGGGCCCTGGTTATACATACTGTCTGAACAGCCGTGAAAATAAGCTTACGGAATGGACAAATGATCCCCTTATAAACAAACTCCCCGAGATAGTATATATAAAGGACATGGATACCCTTGATGTCTTTTGCCCTACATTACAGCCTCTCAGGGCAAAAGGTTCTTATCGGATAATCCATGGCTTCGGTTATACCAAATACATACGAAATTCCAATGACTTCAAACAGGATATGACTGTGTTCGTACATAAATCCGCAAAATTAAAATACACCGTGATATCGCTTGAAAACACCTCTGATATTAAGCGGAACATATCCGTATATTATTACGCAGACTTGGTTCTGGGTTTCAACCGCGATAAGGAAGCTTCTCATTTATTCACCGGTTATGACGGCGACGAAGGAATAATAACCGCAGAGAACGTCTATACGACGCAATACAAGGGCTATAAGGCATATCTTTATTCAGAGCTGCCTGTTGAGTCCTTTACATGTGATAAAAACGAATTTTTCAGGTTCAATTCCCGCGGTGGAATACCCTTTGGGATACGGGGCGGGACACTGGACGGGAAATGCGGAAACGGTTTAAATCCGTGTGCTGTTGTTCAATGCAGTATTTCCTTCAACCCAGGTGAGAAAAAACAATTCGTATTTATACTCGGACAGGAAAAAAATATTGAAAAAATAAACAAAGCCATCGATAGATATGGGAGCTTAGACGAAGCTCAAAAAGAGCTTGAACTTGTAAAGCATCATTGGAACAATATCGTTGGAAAATTAAAAGTTACTACACCTGACATGAAAATCAATTATATGCTTAACGGCTGGCTGCTTTACCAGTCGCTGGCATGCAGGCTCTATGCGAGGAGTTCCTTTTATCAATCCGGCGGCGCTTATGGTTTCAGGGACCAGCTGCAGGACTCCCTCGCATTTGTTTACACCAACCCGGACATCACGCGTAAAATGATAGTGACAGCCGCGAAAAGGCAGTTTGTCGAAGGCGATGTACAACATTGGTGGCATGCAGATTCGGGTGCCGGTGTACGTACCACCATTTCCGACGACCTTCTTTGGCTGCCTTATGCATTATCGGAATATATCAGGGCTACCGGTGATTCTAGCGTTCTGGACGAAACAACAGCTTACCTTGAAATGCCGCTTCTGGAGCCGGGAGAACACGAGAAATTCGGACTGCCTGTTACAAGCAAACTCGCTGATACCGTATATGAACATTCCAAGAAAACAATTAAAAGAAGTATCCGTTTCGGTTCTCATGGTCTTCCCCTGATTGGATCAGGCGACTGGAACGACGGAATGAACATGGTCGGAGTCAAAGGCACCGGTGAAAGCGTATGGCTGGCATTTTTCCTTTATGATGTAATGATACGTTTCCGTGAAATAGCCGAACAACGGGATGATATTGATTTCATCAGGCTTCTCAATGAAAAACTTACGGAATTAAAAGAAAGCATTGAGAAAAACTGCTGGGACGGCCAGTGGTTTTTAAGAGCATTCTTTGACGATGGTTCCACCTTGGGTTCAAAAAATAATATGGAGTGTAAAATTGACGCCATCTCACAATCCTGGGCCGTCATAAGCGGCGCTGCATCAACCGACAGGGCAGCCCTGGCAATGGACGAATTGATTAAATACCTGGTTGATGATAATGAAAAGATGATTCTTCTCCTCTATCCTCCCTTCTACCGCAGCAGGCCCAATCCCGGATATATACAGGGCTACCTGAGGGGTATCAGGGAAAACGGAGGGCAGTATACTCATGGTGCAATCTGGGCGGTGGAAGCAGCAGCACTACTAAGGTTGAACGACGAAGCATATATGCTTTATGACTATATCAATCCAATCACACATACCATGAATGAGGCATTGATAAACAAGTACCGGCTGGAGCCGTATATAATGTCCGCTGATATCTATTATAATAAAATGCAAAAAGGCAGGGGCGGATGGAGCTGGTACACTGGTTCCGCTTCGTGGATGTACCGTGTAGGAATATATAACATCCTTGGTTTCAGGAAACTCGGCGACAGGCTGTACATCGAACCCTCAATACCTTCTTCCTGGTATAAATACGATATGGTTTATAAATACGGTAAATCCGTGTACAATATCACCGTAGAAAAGAAAATCAGCGATACGCTCGTAGGTAAAATAATAATAGTAGACGATGATAAAATTGATACTGCGTATATTCCATTGTTGGATGATCATAACAACCATCAGGTATCCGTCATTATTTAAATCTGTCTTTGCCCCGGTCATCTTTATTATGTATAATGAATGACGATAAGAGAAACTGCACCGGGGGAAACATGAGAATTAATAAAGATATTATAGCCCGTGATATTCAGGGTGATACTGTATTACTTAATATGAAAGCGGGTGATTACTTTTCTTTAAATGCCGTAGGAACAGATATATACAACTGCATTAGCGAAGGAATAGGTAGTGCGTCTATTATGGATTGCCTTGTAGAAAAATATGAAGTCACCGGCGAGCAACTAAAGAGCGATGTATTTTCACTAATTACCGAGCCAAAAGAAAATAGGATTCTTGAAGAATAAAGGATAGGCGGTTACATGATAAAAATAAAAGACTTGACTTCCCAAAAGATATATCTCTTTTTTTACAACACTAATAGTAGTTAACTGATGGCTCAGGAAAGTAAAAAAGCAGGTTTTCACGAACCTCTCCACGCCTTAGGTGATTCTAATACTGGGTAAGACCCTAATGACAGGCAATTGGTAAAATTATAAAAGCAACATAAAGTTATGGACGCATACCTAAAAAGAATAATAAAACACCTTAATCCTTGCATCATAACAAGCCTCGCATTATTTGACGAACGCAGGAAGCAGAAAATTAAGGTAAAGCTGGTAATAGGGGCAGATAAAGAGCAAGACGCCATAAATGGCATAGTTGTGTAGAAGTAAGAGGCACAGCCATAAATGAATATGACAAACGGTTGAAAAAAAATATAAGGATGATAGAAATTTAATGTATTCATGGAACGACATAAAAATTAGCGTAGAAGGCGACAACCACGAATTTATCGACGGAATTAAAAAATATATCAATGCAGTATACGTACATGATTACGAGGGTAAGTGCGACATAAAAACAACAATATGTAGCTCTGCGGATGCAGAAATCCCACTGGTTCCGGCTGACGCCCGGAATGTTAAATCGCTGGTTTTTAACATGAACACCGAATATCGTCTGGATATTTTTTCACATGGAACACAGCTATGGTATCTCTACCGGGATACAGCCGGAATATGGATTGATTATGCAGAAAACGAAATGAAAGTGTGTATATCCGGTAAGCCGATGGATTTTGAATATTACAATATTCTTCTGTTTTTTCTTCATCCCCTTGGTTCAATTCTTGAAAATTTCGGTTTCTTCCGCCTTCATTCATCCTGTGTAGTTATTAATGACACCGCGATGCTGATAACAGGCTTAAGCGGCAGTGGCAAATCCACATTAGCTTTCACTGTTCCAACCCATGGGGGGCATATAATCGCCGATGACTTAACATTTCTAAGCAAAGACGATGACGGATACCACCCATCATCCCTATCAAGGTTGGTCAAACTTAGAGACAATTCTATCAATTTGTTTTTTCCCGAATTAAAAAGACTTCACTCAGCGGCCCATTTTGAAGACGAAACATATTTCTTTCTTGAAGATATAAATAAGTCCAAATCTGAAAATCCCATTCTTAAATGCA
>JAUVJE010000195.1 GCA_030592355.1 Clostridia bacterium | reverse complement strand
GACGAGGCAACAAAAAACAAAAAGCCCGTCGCGTATGATGATACGTAAGGGCTTTCTGTTTTGCTGGCAACAATGTCAGTCGCCAAATCTCTAAGTGAGTTGGTGGGCCTTCAGGGATTCGAGCCCCGGACCAACCGGTTATGAGCCGGTTGCTCTAACCAACTGAGCTAAAGGCCCTAATGGCTCCCCAAGTTGGACTCGAACCAACGACCCTGCGGTTAACAGCCGCATGCTCTACCAGCTGAGCTATTGAGGAACGTAACACCATAATAGGCGCAAGTAATATTATACTTATGGATACTCCTACGGTCAAGTTTTTTCTTCTGACGGGTTAATTTTCCTTAATACTTCGCTTGTTCAATGACGTATCGCAGACTGTACAAGATAAATACAGTCAAGAAACGTCATCAGGCGCGTAGGACACCGTTGGTGTATCGCAACACAGCTATGATATATGGGGTGAGAAACACCAATATTGTCCGTGCGCAATTCAAGGGCTTTCACTTGTGTATTTTTATATACGCCATTTACATAAAATCTCACAAACCTCGTCTGAAGAAAACCCATTAATCCAGATAATCTTTTAGCTTTTTGCTCCGACTGGGGTGCCTGAGCTTTCGAAGCGCTTTGGCTTCGATCTGCCTGATTCTTTCTCTTGTTACACTAAACTCCCTGCCGACTTCTTCAAGGGTACGTGCTTTTCCATCCTCAAGTCCGAATCTCAATTTCAATACATTCTCTTCTCTGGAAGAAAGCGTACTGAGAACGCTCATCAACTGTTCCTTTAATAATGTGAAAGCTGCTGCATCTGCGGGTGAAAGGGCATTCTCATCGGGAAGAAAATCACCAAGATGGCTGTCTTCCTCCTCGCCTATCGGTGTCTCAAGAGAAACAGGTTCAAGGGATATCTTTTGAATCTCGCGTACCTTTTCAACCGGAATATTCATTTCAGAAGCAATTTCCTCCGGTTTGGGATCTCTTCCGAGTTCCTGCACCAGCTGCCTTGAAACTCTGGTAAGTTTATTTATGGTTTCAACCATATGTACGGGAATTCTTATTGTTCTGGCCTGATCCGCAATAGCTCTTGTAATAGCCTGCCGTATCCACCATGTCGCATATGTACTGAATTTAAACCCTTTTCGGTAATCGAATTTTTCGACTGCCTTTATAAGCCCCAGATTACCTTCTTGTATCAAGTCAAGGAACTGCATTCCCCTGCCGACATATCTTTTAGCTATGCTGACAACCAGTCTAAGATTTGCTTCCGCCAGCTTCTGACGGCATGCTTCATCGCCTGCCTCCATGCCCTTTGCAAGTTCAATTTCCTCAGCGGCAGTAAGTAGATAAACCCTCCCGATTTCTTTTAGATACATCCTCACCGGATCGTCGATATTGATTCCATCCGGTACGGCGATCGTCTTAGTTTTTATCTCGTTTTCGATTTCTCCCATATCTTTTTTGTTCTCAATGATGTCTATACCCGCATCTTCCAAAACTTCATAGAGTTTTTCCAATTGTTCAGGTTCAACCTCAATTTCCTGAAGGGAGTCCTGGACCAACTTAAAAGTAAGAACATTTTTCTTTTTCCCTGATTCTAAAAGAAATTCCATAGCTTTTTCAAAAGTCTGGGGGAATTCTTCCTTATTTACCATCTCTTCAACATTATTATCCTTTTTGCTCAAATTAACGACCTCCTACTTTCTCTTTATATTTCTCAATAAGTTAAATTCACGTGATAATTCTTCATTCAGTCTGCTCGTCTCTTCTCCGTTATTATCATCCAGACTGTCAAGTTTTGCTGATATTTTTGTTATTTTCCTGTTAATTACAGCCTTTTTATACTTAATTACTTTTTCTTCCAGTGTCTTCTTCATGTCGTTGCTTGTTTCAGCATATGTAACCGCTGCCGTGAAAAGTTCTCTCTGTGAATCTTCAAGATTCCCCATAATTACGGCCGCATCGGATACGCCCTTGTTTTCTACCCTTTCAATTATGTCCAGAAACATTTTTTTGAGTACGGGATTATCAATGAAATTATAGTCAAGCATATTTTTTGCATGGTCCGCAAGCTCAGGCCTCGCACATATTATTGCTGCCATTGACATGAAATTCTTCATTTCCATGTCGCTTTCGATATGAAGCGCTGTTTTTAATTTTTTCATTTTCTCGCTGGGGATTTCTGTGCCGCCCTTCATATTTTTCCCCACTTCAGTCTCCAACGATTCCCTTGAAATTGAGTAATCCATGGATATTCTGTTAACATACATCTCGCGTTCTATAGCATTGTTTACCTGCGCAATGGCCTTGGCGACGCCGTTTAAGAATTTCAGTCTGCCGTCCCTCTCATTTATATTATATTTGCCTCTTAATAATTTGGCTTTGTATTCCACCAAAGGAAGCGAGTTTTCGATAAGTCTGCCAAAAGCTGCGTTTCCATTCTTTATGATGTAATCGTCGGGGTCCTTGCCATCGGGGATTTCTAAAACTTTAACCCCGCATCCAAGACTTGCAATCATATCCAGTCCCCTAAGCGTAGCATTTCGCCCTGCGGGATCCATATCATATGCAATTATGACTTCCGGAACTAATTTTTTCAACATCCGCGCCTGCCTGATTGTAAGCGCAGTTCCAAGGGATGCAACACAATTTGAAAATCCGGCTTGATGAAGGGCGATGCAGTCCATATATCCTTCTACAATCACCATCTTCTCTGCTTTTGAATTCTTTGCAATATTTATGCCGTACAGGCTTGTGCTTTTATTATAAACCGGTGTTTCCGGTGAGTTCATATATTTAGGACCTTCGCCTGATATCAGTCTGCCTCCGAAACCAATTACCCTGTTCCTGATATCAATAATGGGAAACATTATTCTGTTTCTGAATCTGTCGTAATAATTACCGTTTTTATTCTTAATAATAAGTCCGGCTGTAAAAATGTCTTTTTCTATGTACTCCTTTGTTTTAAGATGCTTAAGGAGAGAATCCCATTTTTCCGTTGAAAATCCAAGTCCAAACCTTACAACGGTTCCTTCTTTTATTTTCCGCCCGTTGATATACTCTGCGGCCACCCCTTTTGGGTTATCTTTTATCACTGAATAATAGAACCTGGCTGCCTCTGTATTTATTTCAATAAGCTTTTTAGTGTATCCGCTTTTCTTGCGCTCATCTCTGTTATTGCTTTCGGGGAGCTGAACCGAAGCTCTGTCCGCCATCATTTTAATAGCGTCAATGTACTCGACATTTTCGATATTTTTTATAAAATTAAGGACATTACCGCCTTTTCCGCAACCAAAACAATAAAAAATCTGTTTTGAAGGAACTACGCTGAATGATGGTGTTTTTTCTCTGTGAAAAGGGCACAGGCCAAAATAATCTTTTCCTTTGCGTGTAATTTTCACATAGTCAGAAACAACATCAACGATATCGTTTTTTTCAATTATTTCTTCAACTATTTCATCGGGATAGTAGTTTGCCATTATTTCACCTATTACCTACTATTTAACTTCGACATTTCTAAACAAATTCCTTTAATTTTTATACTGCCGGTATAAATTAAAGCCGAAATTTAACACTCAGTATATGGTATCTGCTAAAAATAGCATATAAAATATAAATATCACCAGATACAGGATTTCCCGGTATCACAGCAGGTTAATATGTATATAAAAAAATTATTCCGTTCTGACATGCTTAAAGACGACAACGGCAATGGTTTCACCGTAAGTTATTATATAACCAAAGAAACCAGTATCATCGCAGACTGCATACATCCATATGGCATCTACATAGAAAAGGCAGCTGATGCCAGCAGTTCGGATGTATATTCTGCAGCAAGATGCTTCTCCAGCGAGAAAAAAGCCGAATTGCTTTTATGCAGATTGTCGGACTACTCAGTCACACCGGTATCCGCAGAAGAAGCAATTGAAGCTCTGATTTGCAATTATGATTTTATTGCCCTCCCAAGAACACCCGTGTCTTCAGACGTGGGATGAATTGGGAAATTTCACTTGTCCGGCTTAATATTGTCTTTGGCTTAGTGGTGAAAATGGTAGCGAAATTGCTGTAATATTACATAGTGAGTATAG
>JAUVJE010000051.1 GCA_030592355.1 Clostridia bacterium | reverse complement strand
TTTTGCTGTGTGTCCTGTTCCGGTAAAGAAATGAATGCAGAGATATCCTCAAACCCTCCTTTAATTTCTGCTTCTGATTCTATATCACTAAATATATACAGACCTCCCGTTGGCAGTTTTATTCAATTTGACGGGATTGAGTCCTGGGAAAAATTTATCGAAGAAGAATATGGCGTTTCTATAAAAATTAATTACATTTCTCCACTGCACCAATCGGCAATCGCTACGTCAACATACTATCCTCAGGCTATTCGAAATAACGAAATAGCGGGTATGATTGAGTTGAATATATCCGACTTCCCCAATTTAGGTGTTTTAAAAGACGAGGGACTGATTCTTCCTCTTGATAGTTATCTTGCTGAAAACCATGCTTATCATGGATTGCCTGAATCGATGAAAAGCGCTTTTAAACTATCCGACGGTCAAACCTGGGCTTTGTCCGTAAGCAGTCCCAGTGGTGTAGCAATGAGAAATTTTCGCAAATCATGGTTGGACGCTTTGGGTTTGCAAGCCCCTCAAACTCTTGATGAATTATATGAGGTTTCCAAAGCTTTCGCCTATGACGATCCAAATGGCAATGGTAGCCCCGATGAACATGGATTGGATATAAATAGCCGCACAGGGGCAAGGATGTTAAATGACATTTTTCTTGCCAACACCTGCTATCTCTCAAATTACACCGGTTGTTCTATTTCATACGATTATCTTACAGGAGCTTATGAAGATGCTGCTCTTAAGCCCGGAATGCTTGATTCACTGCAATATATAAAACATCTTCATGAAGGTGGAATACTTCATATGAGTCCGGCGTGGAACTTCCGGGAAACCGATGGTTTTGGGAATTTTTATGACTTGTCCGTTTTTAACGGCAATCTGTTTGTTGCTTCAGAGTGGGTAAGCGTTTATACATTGAGTGAAACTGAAAGCAGACGTGTATTAGCGCTGAAACCACAGAAATGTTATGTTCTTACTTCAAATACCGAAAATCCGGAGACTGCAATTAATTCATTTGTAAATTTGTTTATGGCTGATATTGAAGGGATGGCCTTGGGTACTTTAGGTGTGCCGGATGTAAATTATCGTTTTGACGGAAATAAGTTAACTCATTTATTCGAGTCATCTGATAGCCAAGGCTCTGATTTCTACAATAATAACCTTTGGCTGACAGGACTTAATCATGCAATGATTGACGACAGCAAAACAATAATTGAAAGTTCATATTTCAGCGAGGAATATCTAGCTTCAGCGATAGTTGATATAAGAAAATATAACGAGTTGTACATGAATAATATGATTTTTACCGACTCCTGGTTTCTTCCCCATCCCGACTATAAGGCCGTGCAACGAACATTTGGCAGCTCCATGTGCAATTTCTTTATGGAAATCGATTCCATAAGTCCTGAAGATTATATAAACAACTATATCAATAGCGCCAAAAAGGCAGGCGCCGATAAAATACTTAACGACCTGAATGAAGATGCCGGTACATTAGCCATGTTCGAATACTAGGTTTTATTGAGATGACAATTTGTTATTAACAGTCGGATTTAACTTGATTTTCTGGATTTTATGACTTTTAACCTAAAGAAATCCTCGCGTTCTTTTTCCTCAAGGTAATCCTGGATATATTTTACAATTCCCTCATAGCGTGGAATAATAATATTTTTCAGGGCATTGGCGCGTTTTTTTGTTTTTATTACATTAACTGCAAGGCGGTATACGGCATTTTCCACCTCCGCTAATTCCACCGTAAGAACTTTGACTTCATTGAATTTTTCATACGCTTCATCAAGCGCTGAGCTTGTGCGCGAAAATCCGTATTTGGGCTCAATTTTCTTTTTCTCAAAATCTACCATGGGCAGCTCAACGCCCATGATGCTGCGAAATCTGATGGAAACCGAATCATCCTCCGCAAAAGTATATCCGAGTTGCTCCACATTACTTATCCCTAGTGTAATATTAGCCGTTTGCAGAGCATAGTATGCGCTTTTAAAAGTTGAATCAATTCGCGATTGCACCAATTTGGCTTTGTCAATCAACGACATCATCTCCATTGTAAGAATGTTCCTTTTTTTATCCAGCAATTCATAACCCTGGCGCGAAAGCGCCAGCGTATGTTTTGCTTTTATAAGATTACCCTTTGTAGGAGACATTTCTGTAATCATCTAAAAGCCGCCCCTTCCCGATTTGTCGTAATATTTTGCAATCAACTCCGGGGTTAATCTATCAAGTTCTGCTTCAGGCAGCGTAGATATAAGTCTCCAGCCCAAATCCAACGTTTTTTTCATATCCCTGTTCTCGTCGCGAAGCTGTTTTAAAAATCTGTCTTCAAAGGCTCTGCCAAAGGCCATAAACTTTTTATCCGTATCGCTTAATTCATCTTCGCCAATTACCGATGCCAGCGCCCTTACTTCCTGTACCCTTGCATATGACGCAAAAAGCTGGTTTGCAATGCCCGGGTGGTCCTCTCTTGTGAACCCTTCCCCGATACTATCTTTCATCAATCTTGACAACGACATCAATATGCTGACAGGCGGATAAACACCTCTTTGCGTAAGCTCCCTGTCCAATACCAGCTGGCCCTCGGTAATATAAGCCGTAAGGTCAGGCACCGGATGCGTTATATCGTCATTAGGCATGGTGAGTATTGGTATCTGGGTTATGGAGCCTTCTTTGCCTTCGATTATTCCTGCGCGTTCATACATAGAGGCCAAATCACTGTACAAATATCCGGGAAAACCTTTTCTGCTGGGTATTTCTTCCATAGATGACGAAATTTCCCTAAGCGCTTCAGCATATGAAATCATGTCTGTCATTATTACGAGCACATGCATCCCCTTTTCAAAGGCCAGGTATTCAGCTGCCGTAAGAGCGCAGCGCGGGGTAGTTATTCTTTCAACAACCGGATCATCTGCAAGATTTAAGAACATAACTACCTTTTCAAGCACACCGCTTTCTTTAAAGCTTTTTGTAAAATATTCCGCGACATCACTTTTTACTCCAATCGCTGCAAAAACAATGGCAAATTTTGAATTGTCTGTATCAGTTATCTTTGCCTGGCGGACAATTTGCACCGCAAGGTCATTATGGGGTAATCCGCTTCCTGAGAATATCGGCAATTTCTGACCTCTTATCAAAGTAGCCAATCCGTCAATTGACGATAAACCTGTCTGTATAAAGTTCTTTGGGTACTTCCTTGAAACCGGATTTATGGGAAGTCCGTTAATGTCGGCTTTCATATCCGGATATATATCACCCAAGCCGTCCTTTGGAGATCCTTTTCCATCAAAAATTCTTCCAAGAATTTCACTCGACAGCGGAAGTTGCAAAGTGTGTCCCGTAAGATATGTTCTTGTATTTTCAAGGGATATGTCGGCCGTACCCTCAAACACCTGCACGACGCACAGCTCCTCGGTCATGCGGATTATCCGGCCTATGCGTTTTCCCACTCCTTGTATGGTAAACTCCACCATTTCCTCATATGACGCACCCTTAACATCCTTGAGGATCACCAATGGACCTTTTATTTCATGTAAGTCTAAATATTCCAGCCTCATTGTGAGTTTCTCCTTCTAGCATCATTGTATTCTATGCTCAGGTCGTTATAAAAGTCGTCTATGCGCCTTTCCAGTGTGGCAAATCCGTCTAAATTATCGTTTGGTATATTGTATTTCATCTGCACAAGTTCATTAAAAACCCCTGTGTCAACAAGAACTGACACAGGTATTCCGGTCGCCACCAGCTTTTCTGCTTTCTCATTGAGATACAGTATAATGCTCATCATTTTATATTGCTTTTCAACAGGTACAAACGTGTCATTTTCATGAAATGCATTCTGCTGAAGAAATCCCTGCCGGATTATTTTTGCCATTTCCAGCGTCAGTTTTTGTCCGTCAGGCAGTACATCCTGACCAATAAGCTTGACTATTTCCATGAGCCGGCTTTCTTCTTGCAGAATTCTTAATATCTCTGTTCTTTTCTCACCATACTGTCTGTCTGTATTTTCTTCATACCATGGAGCCAGCTCATCTATGTACTCGCTATAGCTGCCCGTCCAGTTAATCGCAGGATAATGACGGGCATACGCAAGTGCTTTATCAAGAGCCCAGAAACATCTGGTAAATCGCTTCGTATTTTGCGTTACCGGTTCGGAAAAGTCATTGCTTTGCGGCGAAACCGCTCCTATTATAGATATTGAACCTTCTGAGCCATTGAGATTTTGTACATATCCTGCTCTTTCGTAGAATTGAGAAAGCCGCGACGGAAGATAGGCCGGGTAACCTTCTTCTGCAGGCATTTCTTCAAGACGTCCGGAAATTTCTCTAAGCGCCTCGGCCCATCTGGAGGTAGAATCCGCCATAAGCGCAACATGGTAACCCATGTCGCGATAATATTCAGCAATTGTTATTCCCGTATATATGGAAGCTTCTCTTGCCGCAACGGGCATATTCGATGTGTTTGCAATCAAAACGGTTCTATTCATTAAGGATAATCCAGTTTTAGGATCTTTTAGCTTTGGAAAACTCTCCAGCACATCAGCTATTTCGTTGCCTCTTTCTCCGCATCCGATGTACACCACTATATCTGCGTCCGACCACTTTGCCAATTGGTGCTGGGTCATGGTCTTACCTGTCCCGAATCCTCCCGGTATTGCCGCCGTTCCTCCCTTTGCCATTGGAAACAACATATCAATGACACGCTGACCTGTTATAAGCGGCATATAGACCGGGCGTCTTTTTCCAAACGGCCTGGGCTTTTTAACGGGCCATTTATGAGTCATTGTAATATCAATTATTTTTTCTTTTTTAGTTTCAACTGACGCGATAACTTCCACGATTGTATATTCACCGTTGCCCCGTACATTTTTAAACGTTCCGCTGACATTGGGCGGAAGCATTATCTTGTGCAGCAATGCAGGCGTTTCCCAAACTTCCGCTATAATTTGCCCTTCCGTTGCTGTATCGCCGTCTTTTATTTTAATGGTTGTATTCCATTTTTTAGTTTCATCAAGAGTCTTTATTTCAAGTCCTTTTTGGATTGAAGAGCCACTGAGCTCCTCAATTTTTTTCAAGGGACGCTGTATTCCGTCGAAAACTTCGCCCAGTATGCCCGGGCCCAGGGTCACTGATAAAGGACTTCCTGAAGACACTACCGGCTCTCCGTTTTTTAGTCCGGAAGTCGTTTCATATACCTGCACTACCGTCTTGTCTTTTTCGACGGAAATTACTTCGCCGATAAGCCTGTTTTTCCCTACGAGGACCATCTCCAGCATTTTAAGAGCCGGATTGCCCTTAACAGACACAACCGGACCGCTTACACCGCTTATATATCCATTATTTCTATTTCTTTCAGTCATCCAGTAAATCTCCGTCCTCTATGGGAATTCTGCATATTTCAAGGAATTTCCCTTTTGCTTCAATCGCAGCTGTTTTAAGAGAATAATCTATGCGAATCCTTTTTGTTATGCCATTCATTATGAATCCGCCGACTATGTCCTCTTCGCTGGTTTTTATCTGAATCGGCATCCCCGACTCTGTGATAAGCTTTCTAAAAAGGTCTTCTTCATTTTCATTAACTTCAATTTCATATTCGCTGTCGCCTATGATACCGAAGCACTCAATGATTTCATTCATGATTCTAATAGGATACTCTGTTGTGGTTCTGTATTCAGCCAGATGAATTTCCACTTGCTTAAATACATCCTCAATAATTCCATGCCTCTTGTCGAACATCTTTCTCTTGCCGTCAACAAGCGCTTTTGAGATTGATTCATTAAGCTCCCGCCTGTTAGACCGGGTTCCTGTCTGCATAGAGCGATAGGCCTCTTCAAGAAGTTCAATTTCTTTGTTTTTTTTAGTTTCTTCGATTTCCTTTTCCGCGTTGTCTACAATTTCTTTCTTTTTTTTGTAGGCTTCCCTGAGAGCCATCTCGGTGAAGCTCCTCAGTTTCTCGTTTACGGAATAATTTTGGTTAATATCATCCATGTAATTGCCTCATATTTTGACGCCTATGGCGTCTCTAACATATCTTGTTATGGAGTCGGGACTTCTTTTGGTACCATGTCTGTCAGGTATAACAACTATCAGCGGCAGGTGTCCGGTTCTCTTGAACTTATCCAGACGCTCCGGAATTATCTCCGCCAATCGCTCGGTGATAAGCACAATTCCAAGATTGCCGTCAGCCATACATGCATCCATTTCCCGCATTACTTCTTCATATCCGTGGACAACTACGCCTTCGATTCCCGCAAGACGCATTCCCTTCTGGGTGTCCACATTGTCGCTGATAAGATAAAATCTCATTTTTTCCGTCCTTTTATGGAAGAATCAGTATGGATACTATAAGTCCGTATATAGCAATCCCTTCCGCCAGACCAACGAATATAATCGTTTTACCAAGCAATGAAGGATCTTCGCTGATGGCCCCAAGCGCCGCTGACGCTGAAGCCGCAACAGCAATGCCCGTTCCTATGGTAGCAAGTCCCGTAGACAAAGCAGCTGCAAGATATCTTAGTCCGTCGTTTGACGCTGCCGTTGCGGCGGCAGCACCTTCAGCAGTCTCAGCTGCAAGTGCTTTTCCTCCGGTCAGCATTATTATTGTTGAAGTCATAAGAATGCCGAATATCAGGAGCATGTTTACAGCCATTACGGTTTTTGCGGTTTTTGGATTGCCCGTCTTCTTCCAATAAACAACGCCCGCCGCTGATAGCAGAACAACCAGGATAAGGGCACCTATCAATAGTTCTTTCATAATGCATTACCTCCGTATTTCTTTCTTTTTATATCTGCAGCTTAAGCCGCAGTGGCTGCCTACTTTTTCCGGCCGCCTATTTTCAATGGCTTAAATTCCCGTCCTTCGCCTTTAAAAAAGCGAGAGAATAATTCATAGTATTCCAGTCTTAATCCCTGGATTCCCACAACAAGGCCTTCAAGTACCAATATCAATATATTTCCCAATACAAGCGTAATAATACCGCCTATTTTGCCGTCAATCATGTTATAAACTGTCCACACCGCCAAAGAAAGCCCGGCATGGCTAAGCGCAAATGCCCCTATTCTCATAAAAGACAATGTATTTGTCAGAAAAGAAAGAACCGCCTCAAATACCTCAAAGAACGCTTCTACAAAGAATGACCCCCTGTCTTTTTCCGGCAACGCTTTTTTACCATGCATCAGATTGTGAATCGGCTCTTTTAAAAACATCATCAGCATCGGCAGAATAAAAAAGCATATGACGAATATGAACGAGGTTATTGTTTTTCCGGTAAGAAGCATCACCACGGCAAAGATTATGATTCCTAAATAGAATATCATTCCGGCAATACCGTTTCTTTCAAATAAGACTTCCTTGAATTTTCCTGATTTTGCAGCATTTATTACATTGATTATCATTGCAGTCATGATTACTATAACCCCAAAAACAATGGAGGCTATCAGCATGTTCATTGTATTGTGCATTGGGTTGGCATACAGGGGCCTGATGATTTCCTCGTTGCCGAATATGCTTCCATAAACAAATCCGAATATAATAGACGATATCCCGCACATAATCCCTATGCCTGCAAGGTCGATGTGTTTCTTAAAATAGACGGCGGCGCCTGCGATCAAAAGCACCAGGCCGTGTCCCACGTCACCAAACATTAATCCGAACATCAGCACATATGTAATAGCAACGAAAAGGGTTGGATCAATTTCGTTATGCGAGGGGGTTCCGTAGGTTTTAACCAGAAATTCGAAGGGCTTGATTATTTTTGGATTTTTAAGCGCAGTCGGACTTTTTAGGATTTCCATCTGATCGGCGTCCTCAAAGTAAAAAGAAATGCCTTTTCTTTTATACTGCCCCTCTAAAACATTCATACCGCCTTTCGGGATCCACCCCGACAGGTAGAATGATTCTTCGGTGTGGGCGGCGTATTTTTTAATTTCGTTGGTTTTGTGCAAATGGTATATATATGAATAGATTTCATCAAATTGCTGTTTTGAGTTTTCAATAAACTCCTCATATCGTTTATTTTCTTCTGCAATTTCTTCTTCTTCTTGGGCAATTTCTTCTTTTAGTTTATCCGCAGACTCAGCCGGCGTGCCCACTATGGCATCCGATATATCTATTCGCTCAAAATATAAGGATGCAAATATATTGTCCACTTCATTAATAACCGTATTCGGGGCATAGTATGAAAACCATACGTCGTCATCTTCACGCTTGAGAAAATACACTATTACGTTGAGTCTTTTTATTGATTCGTTAAGCCGCTTGTAGTTTTCATAAGCCATTCTTCCAAAGCGTACGCTTATGAATTTCATTTTCAGCGCACTTAAATCTACATTAAAGTCCAGCATGGGCATCATTCTATTTAGTATGTTTTTATTCTTTTCGACTATAATTTTCTTTTCGTCAAGACGTTTTTTATATTTTTCTATATATTCTTCAAGTTTTCCGGCAAAGACCTCTGCCGTTTCAGTAATTCCGTCTAAGCTTTCAATAAGCTTGTTTACATCTATATCGTGGGGTTTTGTTTCAAATAGCTTATTGAGTGAATCCAGGCGGTTCATTATTGCAGAGTAGCGGTTAAATTCGCCGTAAGGAGTCAAGCCCTTTATGTTTTCAATTACAGTAAGGGAGTTTTCCACTTCGAAATCATGATTAATTATATGTTTTAGCACAAATGCGTCAAACTGCTCCAGCGGCCCGACAATATTTACGAATTCCATTTTCATCACAGGCATCTACGTTACTCCTTAAAAGCCAAACCCGACTATGAATTTTTTTATTTTTTCCGGTCTTAGGCCGTATCTAATTCCTTCGATTACCGATATTATATTAGATAGCTCGTATTCTTTCATATGTATATAGTCCACCGCTGATGAAACCGTCAGCGGATATCTTCTAAATAAAGTCATATGCACATTATACATATATTCAGCAAAATTTATTTCAAAGAATTCATCAATATCGCGTTTAAAAATTTCTCTGTATTTTGTGTTTAGCACAACCTCGCTGAACTCATCAAGTCCATCCGTTTCTATGAGCCGGCGCAGGGTCTCTTTTCTTATCCCCGCGTTATACGGCAGTATGTAGCTCATGATGATTTCTTTAGGCATGTCGTAGTATTTCTTACATCTATATATCCACAGCAGATTTAAAACGTCGGTTTTTTTCCCAAAGGACTCTTCAAGCGGGTTCCTGTCGTTGCCGCGCAGGTATTTTTTCATCCTCTTTTTGAGATACTTAAAATAATGCAGATCAAGTATCATTTCAAGGTTAAAGAGGTTTATGCCAGCAGCATCAGATGCAAATGGTTTCAATAAATCATAATATTCGGTTCCCTTAAGATTACCTATAAACTCCATACTGTCCCGGGATTTTAAAAGGCTGTGGAAGTCAACCGAGGCATTATCCTTAAGGAATAATAGAAATCCCTCTGCAGACATAACACTGCCAACAGTTTCGAGCCGTCTGAAAATTATTTTCAAGCTTTCTATTTCATATTTTTTATAGGTGCTCTGTAAAAATTTTCTAGCATTACCTGATGTAAATTTCAGGAATTTAGCATACTCTTTCATAATATCGGTTTTTATTATGTTTTCCAACTGTCCCCTGTGAATTACATGTTCATCTACATTGCTCAGCACATCAGAATAACCGACGGATGTTTTAAGATATCCCGCAACTTCGGCAACACTGCTTTTTTCTATGAGTTCTTCATAGTCTTCTCTTGTAAGAAGCTTCCCGTATGACGCACGTGTTTTGGCTGCCAGCGCTCCATATGTAAACAGGCTAAGATCCACTTTTTTCACTTCCGGTTATTATTTCAAATACTGTTTTCACCCAAAGACTGCGGTTTTTTTCATAAAATTCATCCATCGCCACCAAACGGTTTTCAGCGGTTTCATTTATTCTTTTTAAGTTTTCTTTAGCCGCATTTTTTTCTTTTTTATCAAGTTGCATTAATTTATCAGCCACCATGGCATTGATGTCCTGTTGCATTTTTTCTAAATCTTCTTTCATCTGCATTTCAAGACGGGTTTTTTCTTTTTTAGCTTCTTCGATTATTTCGTTGGCTTTGTTTTCTATATCAAGTATATTACTAATTACATCTTTCATTTTTCCACCCTGGAAACCTTTCTAAATATCATTGTCTTTTATTTATCAATTATACAACCAACGGTAA
Organism: Clostridia bacterium; assembly: GCA_030592355.1. Lineage (GTDB taxonomy): Bacteria > Bacillota > Clostridia > DUPQ01 > DUPQ01 > JAFGQE01. The sequence continues at coordinate 2,496 of JAUVJE010000051.1, read as the reverse complement.
CTCCTATCAAGCTGACAGAGTTTTTATTAATATTCATTTAATACAATTTCTGTACATCAGCCAAGCCGTGAAACATTGTGTGAAACATTGCATTTGTTCCAAAATCCCGTTTTTACTTGTGAAACATTTCGTGAAACTTCTTTTCGTGAATTTACCCTATGGCAAATTCGTCATTTTTACTAATAGCGCCCCTGTAACAAATTTGCGCAGTTACTGTTGTTATTACAGCATTGCCGGAGTTTGACATATAAGGTTGTACACTTCATACTATAGTGTGGGTTTCTGAGGTGCACTTATTTTAAAACAGCAAGAAACCCCTTAATTAAAGAGATCACTACGTCTATTGTGAATTGATGTCATTGGTCTATTATACAATTTGGATACATTTTGGTTACACTAGTGTAGTTTTATAATTCGAAAACGCTCATTCTTAGGATTTTTACAGTTATCTTTACCACTCAAGAAAACTTCATCTATCATTTTTGCAGCTTCCATTTTCTTTTCATCGACAACCTTCATATAAACGTCAGCTGTCGTACTTATCCTTGCATGCCCCAACAAAGTCGAAACAATCTTTAATGGCGCATTTTGATTTAACATTATTGTTGCATATGAATGCCGTAAGCTATGAAATGTTATTTTAGGCAGGTTATACCTGCTAATATTATCTCCAAACTTTTCACTCAGATATCCTGGGCTCATTATTCTTCCTAGATAATCGCAGCAAACCAAATTGTGCTCATTATAATCAACACCAATTTTTAATCTATTTGTATTTTGCCGAAGTTTTTGTTTGTTCAATATATCAAGAACTACATTAGGAATATTAATTATTCTATTGCTTGATTTTGTCTTTAACTCTTTCAAACCAAACCCATCATCAATAAGGGCTACTTGTTGTCTAATATGCATGGTCTTACTTTCTTCATTAATATCCGACCACTTCAACCCAAGAACTTCACCTCTTCGCAAACCACAAAAAGCAGCTAAAGCAATTGGGCATTCCAGATCAGAGCCTTCCATAACCCTCAATAGCTTTTTGATTTGTTGAACATCATAGATTGGAACTTCTTTCTTCTGAACCTTCAATGAATCTATGTCTCTCGCAACATTATACACAATGATTTTCTGCTTAACTGCATCGCTCAAAGCCATTGACAAAACCATGACAACACTATTTATCGTAACTTTTTTAAGGCCATACTTTGGCTTTAATAATTCTTTTCTCAATCTGATAATATCTTCTGACAATAATTCACTTATACAAATTCCACCAATATGCGGGCTTATATGCTTTCTCACATAATTCGAGTAATTTACAAATGTACTGGTTGCTTTCGATTGCTTTTTAACTTCAAGCCAAGTAGTTAAATAATCTCTTACTGTGAGCTTGGTATTCGCTCTAAAGGTTCCACGAATCTTATTGTTCTCAAACTCGATGAGAAATGCTTTAGCTTCTTCCTTGGTTTTAAAACCCTTCTTTGATGTTCTCTTAAGCTTTCCTGTTGCTGGATTCTTATAACTATAATAAACATCATAAGCAAATCCTTTTCGAACATTTCCGTCTTTACCAACCTTGTACTGTATTTCTCTCTTTCTTATACTTGCCATTTTCATTCTCCTCCTTATTTATTTTACTAGTTCTTATTGGCTGAGATGAGAATATCTTTTGATATGCTTCATCTACTAAATCGCAAATCATTTTCTCTGTTAACATACGGATTGGTCCCAGATATAAACTGTTAGCTGCTAACATATTGTTGCGATTCCAGCATGAAATCAATACTCCTTTGCATCCTTTTTCTAATTGATAAGTAATACGAAAAAAGTAGTCTTCATCAAATCCTGTATTAATTTTACGTTGTACAATCTTCCCTAATTTCTTTCTTGTCATCATATTAATCTCTCTTCTTTCTGCGAATCTCTTCGCTGTTTTCTGTTTCCTTCTTAAGAATTTATTCTTTTACCAGTCCAAAAAGACCCTCAATAAAGAGAGTCTCTGTCGTCTGGGGCTCTAGATTCTACTTCTTGGTTATGTCCTTGATGGAACTTTTCATATAGACGTTCCAGTTCATCTTCAGGAGCTCTGATGCCTCGATCACCAACACGAATGATGTCAAGGTCTTCTTTCTTAATCAGTGTATAAGTAGTTGCTTTTGATATACCGAATAGCGCAGCAACTTCTGACACCTTATAGAGCTTTCTCAGCTTTTTCAACCTTGTCTCCTCTCTGCCCAATTGATAGGCGTATTTTATTTAGTACGGGATATGTTGGTGTGTTGTATATATCAACAGATAGTATATTTATATTCGATCTCATCTTTATATACGACCCCCTCTTCTCCCACTATCTTTATCTCTGCTTTTATCTTGTCCGTTCTCCATCTATCTTTCTCCATCCACAGATGCAGTACCTTTATATCTCTTACGCTGCTGTACATCACTGTCTCCATCGCCACAAACAGGTTTGCAGCAACATTGTCAATATCCATCTTT
>JAUVJE010000138.1 GCA_030592355.1 Clostridia bacterium | reverse complement strand
GGGAAATGGTAATCATACTCTATCGAATCTCCGTAAACCGAAGTTTCCCAACCGACGGAATGGTCATTTTCATCAAGGTACTTAATCCGCGTTATATTTCCGTCTTTGTCCTTTGTTTCAACCTTTTGATAATTACTGTAATCGACGGAATCAACCCAGCCGTAAACCTGCAGCATTATCCGCTCATTGCTTTCTTCAACGCTCAACCTGCGGATTAAGTCATATGAGGCGACAATGTGAACCATATCAAAAATCTCAGGAGTCTCAGGTTCAGAAGGGCTGTCTGATATAACCGGAGTTATTGTTGGGGTAATCGAGGGTGAGGGAGTTACAACGACAGGGCTGGGTGTTTTCAGGGGGGCAACGCTTATTTCAACAGCAATACCCATGGCGTTGAGCAAACTAATTAAGTCGTCTTTCGTGTAAATATGTTCTGCTCCATCTTCGAATTCGGATTTCCATGCATCGAATATCTGTAGCATCCGATCGGCTTCGGTGTTCAGTATAAATGAAACAAAAGCTTCCTTATCGCCGCCAAGCAATGATTCCAATTCGTTCTGAATTAAATTCCTTATGGATTCTATCTGGTTAGTTGTTTTTATGGTTTCGCTTTTAACTATAAACTCCGTCAATGTCTTAATAATTGCAGCATATCTCGAATTTAAATCCGGGTTTCCTTCCTTTATTTCTGTCTGGGAACTATTGATGATAAACCCTACGCCGGTTTCTACCAATGTTGTCTTAATAAAATCCAATGCATTGCATGCGTTTTCTGATATGCTTCCCAAAAGCGAGGATTCTTCCGAGCGGGGGGTTTTATATGTTCCGTCATTGCTGTCGCTTGACTGATTTGCTTCGGATCGGTTGTTTTCACCGGCATCAAGCAGACTAATTTCAAATCCACCGGTGCCTGAGGTTTTGTCGTATTTTGATTTTTGGATATCTGAAACCATAACCAGGGTATCCGCAGCATCCTTCAGGGGAATTTGCTCCCCTGAACCAGCTGAAACCGTACGAATAAACGAAAAGGATGATTCTTCTTCAGGAACCGGTTTAAGTGCAGATGGTTTTCTATTAGCGGATTTAATATGCCCGTGCATTTCCTCAAGTTTTGAAAGTTGTTCAGACGTAACGGATAAAGCATTTTCCCCGGATTTAATTAATTCAATATTTTTTTCTATTTCAACAAGATAGAACCCGGAAGCATAATAATCCGCAGAAAGGATGAAAGAATGCATAAGAGCGGCTTTTTCGTATTCGAAAACCGTCAGGCGATAATTATTGTCAACTTTTCTGTTATAGATTGAAATCGATGTTGAAATCAGCTTGTCTGCCTGTTTTTCACTGCTTTTTTCAAGTAGAATACTTATAACGGAAGTTTTATTGGTAAGGAATGAGATATACTCGTTTTGGGTGTCCATAAGGTTGCATACGGTGGAAAGCATATATGTATTAATAATAGCTTTCACAGCATCGCTATCCGGTTTCATTTTCATATACTGCCGGATTTCTTCTTCATATGATTTCAGAATAACTTTATAAGCTGTTATTTTTTCAATTACCCCTCGGATATTGTTTAAATCAGAATCATTGGGTTCATCGATTTTTTCAATATATTTAAGCAGATTATCTTCAAGCTTTTCAATCCCGTCCGTTAAGTCAAACGAAAATTTGGCGGCTTTTTCCATAGTGGATATCATTTCACGTACTGCCTTGGCGCGTTTTCCTAAAAACACCCGCTCATCGCTTGTTTCCGCCCGAACACCTGAAGTATACAGATAACCGGCGGCCTGCATACTGATTATATCTTCTTCCGCACTGATTCGTTTGAATATGCAGCCAGATAACAGACCCGCAATCAAACATAATGCTAAAAACAGCGAAATCACTTTTCTCATTTGCTTCTCCTTAATAAAAAATATAAATACTAATAAGTACCATGGTCCTGGTCTTTATCCCATTCTTCCATCAAAGGAAGACATCCATCGCGGTCCAGACTTATTCGGTTCAGCACATCACCGTCTCCGCCCTCCAGCACATGGTAGATAAAAGCATCGATGAATCCGATTTTTTCAGCGTCGTTTTTTGTACAGCCGTAATATACTGTTGGAATACGCGCCCACATTATTGCTGACAGGCACATGGGACAGGGCTCGCATGTTGAATATATTTCACAGTCGGGAATAAGAGGAGAATCCAGGAGTTTGCAGGCTTTTCGAATTGCCTGCATTTCTGCATGGGCTGTGGGGTCATTGTTTTTAAGCACCATGTTGTGAGCTGATGCAATGACTTTGCCATCTTGCACGATAACAGCTCCGAAAGGGCCGCCGTCTCCTGACGAAACTCCCTTTCTGGCTTCTTTTAAAGCAAGTTCCATGAATTTGTTCATTTAATCACTTCTTTCCTTATTCATTTTATCACTTACGCATTGATTAGCAAATAACCGCGTTTAAAATAGAGCTAAGCATCCATACATCCTTGGGATGCGTGGATGCTTGTTTGAAATAAGGCTATTTAACCTGGAAAAAATATTGGTATTTATATACGGGGAAATTAAAATTTAGCTGCATATTTTCTTTTAAATAAATTTTAAAGCATATATAATAGTTGTAGGCGGATAAATATTGAATATTGCGGGGGACAGCGGGTTGGATCTTAAAACCAAATTCCAAAAACAAAAAATGATGCGGACGGTTATATACAGCCTTATACCGGTTGTTTTATATTCCGTATATCTTTTCGGGCTAAGAGTATTGATGCTGCTTGCTATTGTAATGGTTTGCGGCGTTATTTCCGAGTACCTGATTATGCGTGGAATTAACGGAGCAAAAGCTAAAGTCAGCGAAGCGGTTTTAGTCAGTTGCATACTGTTTACCCTTACATTACCTCCGTCGGTTCCTTTTTGGGTGGCCGCTGTGGGAATCATTTTTGGTATAGTGTTCGGGAAAGGAGTATTCGGAGGATTTGGCAGAAACATATTTAATCCGGCGCTGGTAGGCAGATGCTTTATTTATATATCTTTCCCGGCTTTTATGACGGTTACATGGACAAAACCATTCACAGGCTTTCCGGGGGGCTTAATCAAATTCACAAATTCAATTGATGCCGCAACCAGTGCTACGCCATTGATAAACTTTAATAAAACAGGTGAGATAGCAGGATATTGGAAAATGACATATGGTGGAGTTGCAGGTTCTTTGGGCGAGACAGCTGCCATACTTTTAATTCTTACGGGAATATATCTTGTCATTAAAAAAACTGCATCATGGAAAGTAATAGTGTCATGCCTTGTCGGTTTTAGTATTGTCACTGCAATTTTATATTTTACGGGCGTAACGGCCGCCGACCCATTGTTTTCAATACTATCCGGAGGAGTTATCTTTGGCGCAGTTTTCATGGCGACCGACCCTGTCACAGCACCCAAAACCGATACGGCGCGAATAGTATATGGACTGACAATCGGCATATTGACTGCTGTTATCAGGACATTTGCATTGTTTGCAGAGGGAATGATGTTTGCGATTCTTGTAGCCAATATGTTTGTTCCGCTACTTGAAAGAAGTCTCAAAGAGTTAAAAGCAAGAAAGAAGGCGCCGGCATGAAAAAAGGTTACACTTATACCATAATTTTCATGGCTGTTGTCAGTATTATATTTACGGGTTTGCTGGCGGGAGTGAATGCGGCATATAAGAAAAAAATTACCAAAAACGAAGAAACGGCCATGAAGGCTTCAATACTGGCATCTGTTGGTATAAATACAGATGGTGTAGATGTGAATGGTGTTTTTAATGATAAAGCCACAGAAGAGAAACTAAACGAAGTGACTTACTACTCCATTATGATGAATTCGGATAAAACTGTTTACGCGATTCCTTTTGAAGGAGCCGGATTATGGGGAACCATAAGAGGATTTGTCGGAGTAAGCACGGACTACTCATCCATCGTAGGCCTGGCATTTACAGATCAAAATGAAACCCCGGGACTGGGAGGCAGGATTGATGAGGATTGGTATAAAGAACAATTTCGCGGGGCATCGCTGGAGACAGTAATAGAATATGGCAATGATTCCGGACTTGACGCTATAACAGGCGCCACATCCACATCAAATGCGGTTTTAAAAATATTGAATGGTTTAATGGATACAACACTTCAGGAACTGGAGGAAGCCGATGAAAAATGATTTAAGAACGGTTTTCTACAGGAATCTCTGGAGGGAAAATCCCGTAATCCGGCAGATTTTGGGTATATGCTCAGCTCTTGCTGTAACTAATAGACTTGAAAATTCATTGGTAATGGGTCTGGGGCTTATGTTCGTCACAGCTTTTTCAAGCTTTACGCTTTCTGCGCTTAGAAATCTTATACCCGATAGAATCAGAATGATAGTGCAAACGCTTGTTATCGCTGCTTATGTAATAATCGTAGATATTTTTATTAAGGCGAATATGCCTGAGATAAGCACTGCGCTTGGCCCGTATGTCGGACTTATCATAACAAATTGCATTATTATGGGAAGAGCGGAAGCCTTTGCACGCAAGAATACGCCGGTGATTTCATTTTTTGACGGTCTTTTTGCAGGAATAGGCTATACGATAATTTTACTGTGTATAGCGCTTATCAGGGAAATCCTCGGATTTGGGACGGTATTTGGATTTAACGTTAATTTCCTAAACTTTACCAACTGGACAATAATGGTGGTTCCTCCGGGCGCATTCTTCATGATAGCTATAATCATATGGATTGCATCGGGAATTACGAACCGGGGCTTAAAGAAAAAAGAATCTAAGAAGGAAGGGGCAATATGATGGATAGTCCGCAAATAAGCCCGTTTATAATATTTTTCGCATCAATAATAACCAGTAACATGGTGCTGACTAATTTCCTTGGAATGTGTTCTTTCATTTCGATTTCCAATGAATTTAAGACAGCGTCAGGACTTGGCAAGGCGGTCACTCTGGTAATGATTTTCACCACCGTTATTAATTTTGCTGTATACAAATTCATAGTGGTTCCGCTTGAGCTGGAATATCTGAGATATGTGGTTTTCATAATAGTAATTGCAGCATCAGTTCAGATAATTGAGCTGGCCATGGATAGGTTTCTGCCGGAGTTACATATAAAGCTTGGGATTTTTCTTCCGCTTATTACCGTAAATTGCGCAATACTTGGGATAAGTCTTTTCATGGTAATCAGAGATTATAATTTCCTTCAGTCGCTTCTTTTTGGAGCCGGAAGCGGATTGGGCTGGTGGCTGGCAATTTCAACCCTTGCCGCTATAAGAGAAAAAACAAACAAGAGTAAGGTGCCCGCGGGGCTGGTAGGGCCGGGCCTCACCTTTATAATAATCGGTCTTATGGCCATGGCTTTCATGGGATTTTCGGGAATTTTTACGATACAATAAGCAGGAGAGGGCATGGAAATTTTAAAAACCATTCTTAGTGTTACAGGAATAGCCACCATACTCACGGTGCTTATAATTGTTGCGGAAAAATTTCTGAACAATTACGGAGAATGCAAAATTGATATCAATGAAGGTGAAAAAGAACTGACCGTAGAAGGCGGTAGCTCGCTTTTATCATCTCTTGCATCAAATAAAATTTTCATACCATCAGCCTGCGGTGGAAAGGCTACCTGCGGTCTATGCAAAATACAAGTAATTGATGGCGCAGGTCCGCTGCTTCCTACAGAGGAGCCGTTTCTTACGCCGGATGAGGTTAAAAACGGAGTAAGGCTATCATGTCTGGTAAAAATAAAAAAAGACATTAAAATCAGTATCCCGGAAGAATTATTTAATATAAAAGAGTATAATGCTACAGTTTCACGGATTACTGATATGACCCATGATATAAAGGAATTCAGGTTTGATTTTGATGAAGATGAAGATATAAAGTTCAAAGCCGGTCAGTATATGCAGATTGAAACCAAGCCTTATGGAAAGATTAAGGAAAAGGCAATCAGGGCATATTCAATATCTTCTGTGCCATCAGACAGCAACGGAGTAGAATTGATTATAAGAAGAGTTCCCGGGGGACTGTGTACAACATATATGCATGAGCATATTAATAAAGGCAACCGTGTTAGGATTACAGGTCCTTACGGTGATTTTTACAGAAGAGATGACAGCAATCAATACATATTTATGGCAGGCGGCTCGGGCATGGCTCCAATTAAGTCTATTATTATGGATATAATTGAAAAAGGTCTTGATAAAGAAATGTTTTTTTTCTTCGGTGCGGTTGGGGTAAGAGATTTATATCATACAGATTTCTTCAGGGGTCTTGAAAAGGAATATCCGAAATTTAAGTACATACCTGCATTATCTAATGCTGTCCCGGAAGATAACTGGAAGGGCGAAACGGGCTTGGTAACAGATGTTATGAAAAAGTATATTGATACAGGAAATGGAAAACACGCTTATTTATGCGGCAGTCCCGGAATGATTAATGCCTGTGTGAAAGTTCTCACATTCATGGATTTCAAAGAAGAATTAATCTATTACGATAAATTTTAGTGGTGATATTATGAAACAGAATCCAAAAATGAAATTAATACAGGAAAACATGCAGCCGGGGGCATATACAGCCCACGGATTCCTAGGCGATGATTCAAGAACGTTAAAAGATATACTTAGAACTGACGATGAGACAGTTTCTAAAATGGG
>JAUVJE010000058.1 GCA_030592355.1 Clostridia bacterium | reverse complement strand
TATGACATAAACTCCGGGCATTACCAGGAGGGTGTTGATAGAAATTTTAACAATTATCCCTGAAGTGTTGATGAACAAGTGAGGAAATCCAATGGAATAATTAATTAAAAAAGAAGAAATTTTATTAGAAGCGCTGCCGTATATCCAACGGCTTTATGGCAAGACCGTTATTATTAAATACGGCGGCAATGCTATGGTCAGCGAAACTTTGAAAGACTCGGTCATGGAGGATATTACACTCCTGAAGTATATCGGAATGAATCCTATAATCGTCCACGGCGGCGGCCCTGTTATTTCAGAAGCTTTGAAAAACGCAGGAATAGAGTCCAAATTTGTAAACGGCCTAAGGGTTACTGATAAAGCAACCATGGAAATAGTACAGATGATTCTTGTGGGTAAAACCAACAAGGATATCGTTTCGCGCATTGGTAAAAAGGGCGGCAAAGCAATTGGAATTTCCGGTATTGATGCGGGAATTATTAAATGTCAAAAACACTATGCAGAAGTTGACGGTCAAAAAATTGATATCGGTTTCGTAGGTAAAATTACCGAAATAGACTCCGCTGCGCTATCACGCTTGTCCTCATATGAATATATTCCGGTCATCGCGCCTATCGGAACGGGACCCGACGGCATGGCTTACAATATAAATGCAGATACGGTTGCCGGCGAAATAGCCAGTGCCATGAAAGCAGAAAAACTGATTCTCCTCACAGACGTTGAAGGTGTTAAAACCTCGAAAGACGACGGCGACATACTACATGCTTTGTCTACGGCCGAGGTACATTCATTGATAAACGAAGGTGTTATTGAAGGCGGAATGATTCCAAAGGTGCTTGGTTGCGTCCATGCAGTTGAAAACGGCGTAGGCCGAACCCATATAATCGACGGCCGCATCTCCCATTGCATACTTCTTGAAATATTCACAAATAAAGGAATCGGCACTATGATTTCACAGGCAAAAGATAAGTATTTTAATGATGAAACGGTTTGGGAGGACGGCGAATGAATATCCTGCTAAGCGTCCACGAAGGGTTGCTGAAAGAAAAATATTTTCCAAAGAATATTATTGAGCAACTGGAAAAACTAGGATATGTAAAACAAAACATGCTGGACCGCCCGTGGACAGAGGAAGAACTTACTGATGAAATAAAAGACATGGATATGTGCATCACCCACTGGCAGTCTCCGCAAATCACTCCAAATGTATTAAAAAATGCCGGCAGTCTTAAGTTTATAGGACATTGCGCCGGGAGTGTTTTCAATATAATATGCCCCGAAGTATATGAAAATGGAATAAAAGTGTCCAGTGTAAATAAAATCATGGCAAGATCCGTGGCTGAGGGAACTCTCGCATATATTCTGGCTTCACGCTTAAAACTTGCCAAATACACTGCCATTACCAAAAACGGCGGCTGGAAGAAAAAAATATCTGATTACGGTGACATGAAAACCCTTTATAATGCCAATGTGCTTTTAATAGGATTCGGAGACATAGCGAAATTTCTCTATGAACTGCTTTCTCCTTTCAACGTAATGCTGAATGTGTATGATCCCTATATAAAGAAGGACACCAGGGATTTATATCCTTCAGTTAACTTCACCGCTAACCTTGAAGGGGCAATAAAAACCGCGGATATCATTTCGATCCACGCTTCCCGTAATCCTAAGACCGACCATCTAATTGACAGAGCCCGAATCGATATGATAAAAAACGAAGCTCTGCTGGTAAATACGGCGCGGGGAAGCATTGTTGACGAAGCCTACTTAACAGAAGTTTTAAAAACGGGAAGAATCTATGGGGCGTTGGATGTTTATAAAAATGAGCCTCTTGACCCCGGCAGTGAACTAAGACATATGCCTAATGTAATCTGCATGCCGCACATGGCAGGTTCAAGTGTTGTTTCAGGTTATGCTAAAGCTATAATAAACGACATGAAGAACTTTATAGACGGACAGCCTTTGGAATATGAGATTTCCGCTGAAAAAGCAAATATGATGACACGTTGAGGAAAATACAATGGATTTTTACAATTATATCGAAAATGCTGAAATGCCCGACGGTTTCACTTCTTCAGGAATCACAAAAAACGATTACCTTGATGTAATCGAATTGTGTGTGAAAGCATATGATAAAAAAACTATTGAGGACCGTCTTCCGGAACCCGGCGGCATGGTGGATGATATTCATGCTTATTCCCGCATAGCAGGCGGTATCGCCGCATTGCTTTCCAACGGACGGATTCCCGAATACGAGAAACTCTGGTTTTCCATGATGGATGCACTGTGCAATGATTTTTACCGCAGGACGCCTCCCAATACTCTGGATTTTGCATTAAAAGAAACTATGCTGGGATTTAAGGCCATGAAACCGTATATAGGCGAAGACAAGCAATCAGAATGGCTTGCGCTGCTTGGGAAAGTAAATCCCCAAAAAAGTTTTACAAGCATGCATCCCTTCCATGAATGGGATCACATACGCAATTGGAATATTTATGCTATGGCAGGTTCGTGGCTTTTGGAATCAGAAGGCTACGCAGATACATCTGAATTTTTTGAAAAATACTGGGAACATCAGTTTAAGTTTTTTGATGCAAACGGCATGTATATGGATCCCTATAATCCAATTTTATACGATCTGACCACCCGCGTGCAGGCTCAGCTGATTCCGGGTTACGGTTATCGCGGTAAATTCTATAAAAAGCTGGATGATAATTTGAAAAAGGGAGCCTTGGCATCTTTATTTTACCAGTCGGCCGCTGCCGAACTTCCGTTTGGCGGAAGAAGCAATCAATATCTGTTCAACGAATCCCTGCTGACATCTAATTTTGAATATGAAGCGGCGCGGTGGAAAAAAGACGGCAATCTGAAAATTGCGGGAATGTATAAAAGGGCCGCTCATTTGGCAATAAAATCTATTGAAAGATGGCTTAATGCGGAAGATGGTGCGAGGCACACAAAGAATTTTTATCCTACAGAAAGCAAGTATGGCGTCGAGGGATACGGATATTACGACAAATATATGATGACCATGGGTGTTTTTCTCTTCATCGGCCTGCCTTTTTCCGACGATTCCATAGAGGAATTCCCCTGTCCCTCCGAGTTAGGCGGATATGTTTTCGAAACCACAGAACATTTCCATAAAATCTTTGCAAACTGCGGTTCTTACTCAATTGAAATTGATACTGCGGGAGATTTTTTCTATGACGCAACGGGGCTTGGAAGAATCCATAAAACCGGTGCTCCTACAGAATTAGCACTATCAGGTTCTGCGGGCGAACTTCGCCATCACAGATATAGCACACCCGGTTGTGCCGCCGACGGGATGAGCCTGTCTCCGGGCTGGAATAAAAACGGGATTCCCGAATTTCTTTTATCAGCAAGCAATAAAAACAGTCATAGCTTTAAATATATAAAAAACACTTTTCAAAGTGAAGGGGATTTTGAGTCTTTTAAGGATTCTTTTAACAATGGTCTTATCCATACCTTGGAAATTGTTGAGATTTCAAAAGATAAAACCGTCTTCTGCATAAATTATTCTGGGGAGGCTCTAAAAGGAATAGACGGTATAAAGGAAATTTACACACTTGAAGAAAGCGGAATATCGGTTGAGGCCATACTCATAAACCCGGATGAAAACAATATTTATTTCATGACACCTGCATTTATAACAAACGGAAGGGATAATTCAAAAACAGAGTGTTTGGATAACCAAATTACAGTATCCTCAATGGGATGGCATTATATCATTGAAACCGATGGTAACTTTTTGAAATCAACGGATATTCTTGGAAACCGAAATGGTAAATACCAAAAATTTACAGCTATAAAAAAATCAGACAGAATAAAAATGAAATTTAAGATAGAAAGAACCTGCGATGTATAAATCGCAGCATGAAAAGAAAGACGAGGTATCACAATGTTATTAGACGACATTATCAGAAAAGACAAGAAATACTTTATGAACACTTTCGGGGACAGAACCCCCGTTGCCTTTGACTACGGAATAGGCATGTATCTCTATTCATACGATAATACGGAATATCTGGATTTTCTGGGCGGGATTGCAGTTTCAGCATTGGGACACAGCCATCCGGTTCTCGTAGATGCAATAACCGAACAGGCAAGAAAATTCATACATTGCTCCAGTCTTTACTATATAAAGAGCCAAGCCGATCTCGCAGAAACAATATGCCGGTCATCTTGTGCCGACAAGGTGTTTTTCTCAAACAGCGGAGCAGAGGCAAATGAAGGTGCAATAAAGCTTGCCCGTCTCTATCATAAAAAAAAGGGCAATGACAATAAGATAGAAATTATAACTCTGAAAAACTCTTTCCATGGACGCACCCTCGCAACACTAGCGGCTACGGGCCAGCCGAAATATAAAGAGCCTTTTAGTCCCCTTACCCCAAAGTTCAAGTCGGTTCCCATGAATGATCTGCAGGCTTTGAAAGAAGCAATAAATGATAATACCTGTGCCATAATGATTGAACCCATTCAAGGTGAAAGCGGGGTTAATCCGGCAACTTATGAATATATTAAAGGTGTCAGGAGCCTTTGTTTTGCCGAGGATATTATTTTAATTGTAGATGAAGTGCAGTGCGGAATGGGACGGACAGGCAAGATGTATGGATATCAGCACTATGATATAAATCCCGATATTTTCACCTTAGCAAAAGCACTTGGGGGAGGATTCCCGATGGGAGCCGTATGCGCCCAGAATTTTGTAGCAGGAGCATTTGAACCCGGCGACCATGGCTCTACGTTCGGAGGCAATCCCCTGGCATGCTCCGCAGGACTAGCGGTTTTCAGGGTTTTTGAAGAAGAAAAACTTATCAAAAACAGTGAGATAATGGGAATGTATATAATTGGCAAGCTCAACGCTCTTAAGATGGACTATGACGAAATATCCGAAATCCGCGGCAAAGGCCTTATGATAGGCATAGAGTTCAATAATGAAATCGCCGTTGAAGTAAAAGATAAACTGTTTGAAAAAAATATTCTGACAGGTACTGTAAAGACATCAATAATTCGGTTGCTTCCGCCTTTAATAGTTAAGAAAAAGCACGTTGATATATTAATAGACGCCCTTGAAGAAATCCTTGATGAAATTACCGGTGAGGATTCATGATGAAAGCTGTTCTTGTCCTTGAAGACGGTACATTTTATACAGGCGAATCCTTCGGCGCCAAGGGAGACGCTTTCGGTGAAGTTGTTTTTAATACATGCATGACAGGATATCAGGAAATAACCACCGATCCATCTTACAACGGACAAATGGTATGCATGACCTATCCTCTCATTGGCAATTATGGTATGAACTCCGAAGACGATGAATCATCTAAAACCCATTTGGAGGGATTCATTGTAAAGGAATTGTGCGATTACCACAGTAATTTCCGGGCGGAAATAGCTCCTGACGCGTATTTTCTTAAAAACAAAATAATAGGAATCAAAGGTGTTGACACCCGCTCCCTTACCCAGCATATAAGAAAATTTGGAAGCATGTTCGGTGTTATTTCCACGGATTCGGGCAATGTGGAGATTCTTCTTTCCAAGCTCCGGGACAAGGCATCCGTTTCAAGAAAACTGGTAGAAGAAGTTTCTACTGAAAAAATGCATAAAATATTTGGAGACGGCCCTCATGTTTGTCTTCTTGATTTTGGCGTTAAAAGCAATATTATCCATTCCCTTAAAAAACGAGGCTGCAATATCACCATATTTCCATCTTCCATTTCGGCCAGTGATGTCATAAAAGAAAATCCCGATGGTGTTTTGCTTTCAAATGGTCCCGGCGATCCAAGGGATCTTATAGAAATAATTCAGGTGGTTAGGGAACTTGCCGAAAGCGGTGTCCCTATTTTAGGTATTTGCCTGGGGCACCAACTCTTGGCTTTGGCTCTCGGTATGGAAATATATAAACTAAAATTCGGGCATCACGGCGGAAATCACCCTGTAAAGGATATGAATACAGGAAAATGCTACATTACAAGCCAGAATCATAATTACGCAGTTTCAACCGACAACGTGCCTGCTGGAATAAACCTCACCCATGTAAATGTCAATGACAAGACAATTGAAGGTTTCAGACACGACAACCTTCCATTGCTCAGTATACAGTACCATCCTGAAGCAGCTCCGGGTCCTGAGGATTCGGCATATATATTTGATGATTTTATAGCTATGATAAAGAAAGGTAATTCGAATGCCTAAGAGAAAAGATATTAAAAAAGTCCTGGTCATCGGCTCCGGGCCCATAATAATCGGACAGGCTGCTGAATTTGATTATTCAGGAAGCCAGGCTTGCCGCGCGCTCAGAGAAGAAGGAATTGAAGTTGTTCTCGTTAACAGCAATCCCGCTACAATAATGACCGACCGTGAAACTGCGGATAAAGTATACATCGAACCCATCACATTAGAATATGTAAAAAAAATAATAAAAGCGGAAATACCCGACGGCTTACTGGCCTCCCTTGGCGGTCAGACCGGTTTAAATATGGCAATAGAACTTGCGGAAGACGGTATTCTTGATGAAATGAATATCGAATTACTCGGCACATCTTTGGAATCCATAAAGAAAGCCGAAGACAGAGAATTATTCAAGGACACAATGCTGTCCATCAATGAGAATGTCGCTCCCTCGGCAATTGTAAATACGCTTGAAGAAGCAGGTAAATTTGCAGTTGAAATAGGTTTTCCTTTAATAGTACGTCCTGCATACACAATGGGCGGCTCCGGAGGCGGCATCGCCAACGACCATGTTCAACTCATGGAAATTTGCAGCAGGGGTTTGAAGTTGTCCATGATTAACCAAGTACTGATTGAAAAAAGTGTTGCTGGTTGGAAAGAAATCGAATATGAAGTTATGCGGGACGGCAACGACAATTGCATCACTGTCTGTAATATGGAGAATGTGGATCCGGTAGGCATTCATACCGGCGACAGTATCGTCGTAGCACCTAGCCAAACACTGTCGGACAAAGGCTATCAGATGCTCAGAACCACATCGATTAAAATCATACGGGCGCTTGATATCAAAGGCGGCTGCAATATTCAGTTTGCATTGAATCCCGAAAGTTTTGAATATATCGTTATTGAGGTTAATCCGCGGGTCAGCCGTTCATCCGCATTAGCGTCAAAAGCCACCGGTTACCCAATCGCACGTTCAGCCGCAAAAATCGCAATCGGTCTTAATCTGGACGAAATATTGAACCCGATTACCGGAAATACATATGCCTGTTTTGAACCAAGCCTTGATTATGTTGTGGTTAAGGTTCCAAGATGGCCTTTTGATAAATTTAATTCCGCTGACCGCAGCATAGGCACGCAGATGAAAGCCACCGGAGAGGTCATGGCCATCGGCCGCACATTTGAAGAAGCGCTGTTAAAAGCAATAGATTCTTTGGATATTAAGCTGAATTATCAACTTGGTTTGGAGTTGTTTGACAATGTTCCTATTGATATTCTTATGGAGTATATAGAGCATCCGAAAGACGAATCCCTGTTTGCGGTTTTTAAATTATTGCAAAAGGGAATTTCCACGCAAACCATCCATGACATAACACATATCGATATGTTTTTCCTGATGAAACTAAAGAAAATAGTTGATGTGGCAAATGAAATAAAAAACGCAGGAATAGCCTGGCTTGATTACCAGCTTTACCTAAAGGCTAAGAAAGTGGGGTTCGGTGATTCGTATATAGCCAACCTTGTTAACGTACCCCTTCAGACCATATTGGACTTAAGGGAAAAATATCCAATAAAGCCCGTATATAAGCTCGTTGACACATGTGCAGGCGAATTCGAGGCTGTTACCCCATATTACTACTCCACTTATGAAGAAAAGGACGATATAGAATATGATGACTCAGACAAGGTGCTGGTCATCGGCTCCGGACCTATTCGCATAGGCCAGGGTATAGAGTTCGACTACTGCAGTGTACATTCTGTCGAGGCTCTTCGAAATATGGGAATTGAATCGGTTATCATAAATAATAATCCGGAGACCGTAAGTACGGATTTCGATATTTCTGACAAATTATATTTCGATCCTCTGACAAAAGAAGGAGTTCTGGATATCATTGAAAAGGAAAAACCACTTGGCGTCATTCTGCAATTCGGAGGTCAGACATCTATAAATCTGGCTGCCCCCCTTCACGCCGCCGGCGCAAAAATATTGGGAACTTCAATGGAAAGCATCGATATGGCAGAAGACAGAAATAAGTTCATGACTCTGCTGGATAAACTTAAAATACCGATTCCGCAGGGGCAGACGGCTTTTTCCTATAAGGAAGCGAAAATAATCGCCGCCGGTATCGGATTTCCGGTGCTGGTCCGCCCTTCATATGTTCTCGGTGGCAGGGCTATGGAAATAGTGTTTGACAATGCAACCCTTGAAGAGTATATGGCAATGGCGGCAGACATATCTCCCGTACATCCAATATTGATTGATAAATATATCTCAGGCATGGAAATTGAGGTAGACGGTATCTGCGATGGCACGGATGTGCTAATACCGGGCATTATGGAACATATAGAACGTGCGGGGGTTCATTCCGGTGACAGCATCGCCGTTTATCCCACCCGCAATGTGTCTGAAGATATAAAATCCATCATTACAGACTATACCGTAAGATTGGCAAAGGCACTTAAAATAATCGGATTGTTCAACATTCAGTTTGTTGCAGACGCCTCTGGCAAGGTTTATGTCATTGAAGCAAACCCACGCGCCAGCAGGACTGTTCCGGTGCTCAGTAAAATAACCGGTATTCCCATGGTCAATGTTGCGACGCAATTAATCATGGGCCGGAAATTAAAAGATCTCGGATATAAGCCGGGATTGGCCAAAGAGTCAGAATATATCGCTGTAAAAGTTCCTGTGTTCTCATTTTCTAAAATCACCACGCTTGACACCTTTCTTGGACCTGAGATGAAATCTACGGGAGAAGTCATGGGAGTTTCAAAGGTTTATGAAGAAGCTCTGTATAAGGCACTGCTGGCTTCGGGTTTAAATATACCCCTGTCAGGAAAAGTGCTGATGAGCATCACAGACAGGGACAAGAAAAAATGCCTGCCTCTTGCCGCAGAATTAATAAAACACGGTTATACACTATGTGCCACAGCGGGTACTTCGGATTTTCTTAATTCAAACGGTTTCAAATGTGAAAAAATGACCGATGCCGATGGAATTGACTCTATTAAAAAAGGCGAAACCGCTTTGATGATTAATACACCTACAAGAGGCAAGCTTCCCGAAAGGGACGGTTTCTTATTGAGAAGAACCTCCATAGAATACAATGTGCCGTCCATAACCAACCTTGAAACTGCAAAAGCGGTACTTGAAGTAATTGACTATTTTACAGGGGAAAAAACCTGCGGAATCTGTCCGCTGGACATATATTCCAAATATGATAAAGGAGAATTGCAATGAAACATCTGTTGGGACTTTACCACATTTCAAAAGAAGAGATACTGGACATTTTCAAACTGACCGAGAAGTTAAAATATGAATTGAAAAATGATATTAAACATCATCTGCTTAAGGGAAAAACCCTTGCCATGATATTTGAAAAATCTTCAACCAGAACCAGGGTTTCATTTGAAACCGGCATGTATCAACTGGGAGGCCATCCGCTTTTCCTCAGTTCAAACGACATTCAGCTGGGCAGGGGCGAAACAATTGAAGATACAGCAAAGGTGTTGTCGCGTTATGTAGACGGCATTATGATTAGAACATTTAAACAAAGCGATGTTGAAGATTTAGCCGCTCATGGAAGCATTCCCGTCATTAATGCGCTTACGGATTTGCTTCATCCCTGTCAGGTGCTTGCTGATATATTCACCATCTATGAGGAATTCGGAACAATCGAAGATAAAAAGCTTGCATATATCGGTGACGGAAACAACATGGCTCACTCCCTTCTCTACGGTTGTACAAAGGTGGGTATGGATATCTCAATCGCAACACCAAAGGGCTATGAACCAGATCAGGATGTGGTTGATAAAGCCTTTGAATTTGCAAAAGAATCCGGCTGTACAATACATATAGGCAATGACCCTGAAAAAGCCGTCGGAGGTGCCTCGGCAGTTTATACCGACACATGGGTCAGCATGGGAATGGAAGAGGAAAAGGAGCGCAGAATAAAGGATTTCAATGGATTCCTTGTTGATGATTCATTGATGGGCAAGGCCGCAGATAATGCTATATTCCTTCACTGTCTGCCCGGTTACCGCGGCTTTGAAGTCTCTGCCGGGGTCATGGACGGTCCCTCGTCAAGAATTTTTAATGAAGCTGAAAATCGTCTGCATGTGCAAAAGGCCGTAATGGTCAAGCTGATGGGAGGTAAATAGTATGCCTGTTTATTCGTATACCGTAAGGAAAGCAAAAACCGGAGACGCAGTCGCAATAATAAATATTCTCCAGGAGGCTTTTACAAAATATATGGAAGACACCGGAGTTACCGGAAGCATGGAAGCCCTTGATGAAACAATGGAGGAAACCGTTGTAGCAATTGAGTCGTCCGAAGTGTTCATCGCTTATGTAAATGAAGTTCCGGTTGGCACAATACGTTTTGAAACCGAAGGCAGCACAGCACATATTTCCCGGTTCGGCGTTCGGCTTGATTATCATAATATAGGCATCGGAAAATCACTGATGAACCTGATAGATGCAGAGATATCCGAACTGGGACTAAAAAAAGCATATCTTTATTCAGCTTCCGCTTATACTGACCTGATCCGCTTCTATTACGGACGCGGCTTTTATATAGAAAGCACTACCACAGACCGCGGCTATGTCCGGGCCAAACTCGTTAAAAACTACTAAAAACAAAACTTTTCAATTATAGTTATAAAACAAATAACCATCCATGAGTCCCTGGGACTCATGGATGCTTCAAGTCCAGTGGCTAATTTTATTTGTATGCCGGACGGTTAAACCAAATAACCGCTATCAGGCTGACGGGAATAATTTTTCATCAGGCGAAGCTATGGAGTTTCTCCTTGAACGTCGTGTATAGATAATACACAAGTGAACAGGATAAACGAACATAACGATGCAAGTCTGGCAATAAATTTAAGATAACCACCGATTGGATGAAATCCATACTCGGTGGTCATAATAATATTGTCAGATGATGATGGAAAAGTAACCCGTCAGGAGGGGGTGTCGAAGACTCCCATGAACAGTATACTTCCTGTTTCACTATCACGGATTATATACATAAATGGCCGGTTAGCGATAAATTCCAGCGGATCCATAATAGCTGTCAGTTTCATCTCAACGGATGTTACCGCTGCCGCTTCTGTACCCTTTTCATTTACATCAATATAGGTTTTGTGTTTAACATCGCTTATGAAAATATTTCCATTTTCATTCATTCGGGTAAAATCAGCTGCTCCGGAGAATGGTTCTTCCATTCCAAGGCTTATCAAAGCGTCTTTCAAGGAAAGCTCATACTCCGACTTAAACTTAGGAATCGCTAACACCACATCATGTCTTTCATGAATATTCGCCAAAGCATCCTTGTATTCATCTATGCCGAATTGATTTACAAATTCATCTAAATCTGTTTCTTCCGATGGCAAAATTAAATCCATGAACATACTTTTATCGCTGTAAGGCAGGCTTACTATTTTAAAGTCATCAGCTTCATAGTACAAAATGTCACTTTTATCTGTCATCATATTTACTTTTCCTGCAATTGTACCATTAATCCGGAAATCAGATTCATATGTTTTATCCGGGTCAAATTCCACCTTCCAGTTTCCCTTAAAATATATAGTGTTAATGAGAAACATTATCGTGAGAGGATCAATTTTATCATCGACTATAGAATCAATAAGCCCTTCTGTATTGTCCTTGACCCATCCGTTTATTATATCGGCAGCACCTGGCTCACTGAAATCCAAGTCCTGTATTGCAGCCGCAAAATAATCCGTATTCGTCTTTTTAAATTCATCTAGTACAGGAAACCCCTCTCTAATCCATATAGAATTAGCCAGTGCAATTCTAACACCGTTTTCATCTCTGTTAAGCATTTCAACAAGATAAGCAAATCCATTGTTAATCATAATGCTTTCTATTTTTTCAAAACCAAGAATCTCGGACATTTCATCATATGTATTACCGACTGCTCCATTCAAAGTCATTGCCAGAGCTGTAGAAATGCTTGCGGGAG
Source organism: Clostridia bacterium (assembly GCA_030592355.1). GTDB lineage: Bacteria > Bacillota > Clostridia > DUPQ01 > DUPQ01 > JAFGQE01. Next base: position 136 of record JAUVJE010000058.1, on the reverse strand, counting down.
ATAAAAATACATTCCCTTTCTTGTCAGAGTTATATACCGCTTTAAAAATATCAAATGCAAATTGTGAATTCGCATCCACCACTTCATCGCCTATTGTGTCAGCTTTAACCGTAGGTTTTTTTATAATGCTGATTTC
>JAUVJE010000164.1 GCA_030592355.1 Clostridia bacterium | reverse complement strand
TGAATTGTAATACGCCAATGATGAAACAATATCCTTGCTGATGGCTTCAAAATACTCCTGTACGAACTCAGATTCATTTAAAGCGCTGCTGGTATCAATTACTATATTCCTTGCTAGAAGCGGCTGGTCGTTCCTGACGACCAACAGGTTCATCATATCTCTCTTAAAGTTGATTGCAACCGTTCCCTTGTTTTTATCAATATCCTTGGCCAGAAGCCTGTATATTGCAAGTGTATTGACATCGATATCCTCGAGCTTAAGTTTGCAGTTTTTAAAAACTTCTATATAGTCACCGAGCATTTTTTTACCAGCTGCCACTATCAGCGTCTTTGTCTTCTTCTGTCCGTTATCATCCTCAAACTCGCTAAGAGGCAGAAAATCTGTTTCAACAGAGTTCTTGTCCACCGGCAGGAACTGCTGTATCTGCTTTTCAACGTCAATAGAGATTTTTTTTTCAGCTGTGTTCTTTATATCGGCATATCTAACAAGAACATATTTGTTATCAACGCCAAAGATAACATCCTTCGATTTGAAGGCGAATTTTTTCCAAAGTTCTTTTAATACGGCCGTCGCTGCTTCAGGATTAACCAATACTCCGTCAGTGATAACGTTATCGCTGATTTCTACAGACCCTATGGCAGAAACCTTGTGTGATCTCTCTGATCCAAAAACCTCAACTGCTTTCACCACATTGTCATTGAATTCAACTCCTGCTATTCTCTTGATAATCATATCCTTACCTCTTTACATATTCGATGATACGGCGGAAAATATAGGAAGGTACAACGATATAAGAATACCGCCTACCAAAAATCCGACCAATATCAGCATCAGTGGCTCTATAACGGATGATAATGTCTTCGATAGAGTTTCAACTTCTTCCTCATAAAACCCCGCTACTCTTTCCAGGAGTTCGGGAAGCTGTCCTGTTTCTTCTCCTACTGCTATCATATGAATTACCGTTCCCGGAAATATATTTTGCTTATCCAGTTCGTCGGATATCCGGTTGCCCTGTTCAACATTGAAACTGGCTTCTCTAATCTTATCAGCTACTATGGTGCTTCCTGCTGTATCCCCTGAACTTTGCATCGCCTGTATGACCGGAATACCACCGTCCAGCAGTGTTGCCAAGGTTCTTGAGAAACGGGCTATTATAGTTTTATTTATTATTTGCCCGAAAATGGGTATCTTTACCTTGCTCCTGTCCCAAATAAATTTTCCGGTTTTGCTGCCGGCAAATACTTTAAAAGATGTAAAGATAGCCACAGCCCCCACTATATACCAATACCAGTTTGCTCGCAGGGAATCCGATAAGAAAAAGACAAACTTCGTTATTCCGGGTATCTCTTCGTTATTGCTAGCCATGCTTTTAAAGGTAGGGACCAGGAATAGAAGCATTCCAACTAAAACCATAACTGCAAACGTAAGGACCATCTTTGGATAAAAAGTAGCTGATTTAATGTTGTCCTGAAGCTTTTTGTCTTTTTGCAGTTGTTCTGAAATTCTTAAAAGGGACGCTTCCAGCATTCCCCCGATTTCACCTGACTCAATCAAATTAACATAAAGATCATCAAATATATGCGGATAACCGCTGAATGAATCAGTAAGGTTCATACCGGTTTCAACATTAGCTGCAATAGCTTCAAGTGCTTTCCTGAAAGACGGGTTCTTGGTTTGTTTTCCAATAGTTGCAATAGCCCTGGTTACTGGAATGCCAGAACCTATCATAGACGCAAGCTGCCGGCTGAACAAACTCAAATCACCTACTTTTACAGGTCTTTCATTCTTAACGAACCTTTTAAGCTTATCAAAACGAGACTGTTTTATTTCAATAACCGTAAAATTCATTTTACGCAGCCGTTCTATCGCTGCATTGGTACTGGCGGCGCTGATTCTACCAAGGACAGTTTCACTGCTGCGGGTGATGCATTCATATTTATAAATCGGCATCCTTAATCTCCTTTACCAGTCTCCCAAGCCATCTGTTGCAAAATGTCCTTCTTGCTCAAGGACTCTTTCAATCTCCTGCTTATCTATACAGTGTTCATATACCGTGTGTTCACTGATTTTTCCGTTTCTATATAATTTCACCAAAGCATAATCCATAGTCCACATTCCGTACTCCTGGCCGGTCTGCATTACGCTATACAACTGATGTTCCTTGCCTTCTCTTATCAGGTTTCTTATGGCAGGCACACCCCGCATTACTTCAGCGGCAACGACCCTGCCCCCGCCTATCTTTGACATAAGCTGTTGTGAAACCACACCCTGTATGGTTGAAGCCAGCTGCTGCCGTATCTGTTTTCTTTCATTTTCTCCGAAAACATCAATAATCCTGTTGATGGTCAGCGGTGCGGTCTGTGTATGCAGTGTTGAAAACACAAGATGCCCTGTTTCTGCTGCGGTTAATGCAATCGATATACTTTCAAGGTCTCGCATCTCCCCAATCAGGATTACATCCGGATCATGGCGCAATACATGTCTTAATGCATTTGAAAAGGAGTGGGTGTCTGCGCCTATTTCCCTCTGCCTGACAGTTGATTTTTTATGCCGGTGAAGATACTCAATCGGATCTTCTACCGTTACTATGTTCAACCGCCTTGTCCTGTTGATTATATCTATCATAGCTGCCAGGGTAGTGGACTTACCGCTTCCCGTAGGTCCTGTAACTAAAACAAGGCCTCTTTTTAAATCACAAAGCTGCCTGACCGCATCAGGAAGTCCTAGTGTTTTAAACTGCGGAGTTTCATATGGTACTGCCCTGAAAACTACGGCATAAGACCCTCTTTGTTTCATAATATTGCCCCTGTAACGAGCAACCCCCGGAATGGAATAGGAAAAATCCAGCTCCAGCTCTTTATCCAGTCTGTCCCAGTCATGGGTTGATATTATGTCAGAAAGCAGATAATTTAGGTTTTCAGGAGAAAGTTTTGGCAACTCCTGTTGTTCCAAATCAGTATCAACCCTATAGCAAGGGGGCGCCCCTGCCACTAGATGCAGATCGGAAATTTTCCTTTCGGTCATTGGTCTTAGAAGTTCCACTATTGTTGTTACATATTTATCGCTTTCGCTTCTTTTGTATACTGCCATTTTATCCTCATATGAATACTAACTGCCAGAGTCAATATTTGTTATTGCTGCTTTTACCTTATCAATATTTTCCGGGGTGTCCTCTACCCACATAACATACAGGGGCGATGTGCTTTTTGAAATATCACCCGAAATATAAAAGTTTTCTTCCGGAACTCCGGAAATATATGAGATTAAGGGAATGCGATCTTGCAACCGTGTCCTTGCCTGCAAATCACCGCCATTGGTATCAACAACAACCATCATCTTGGCGCCCGGCTTATCGATTTCCGAAAGGAAAGCTCTGACATCAGCTTCTTCGCTCTTTGTACAAAGAACCATCAGCTGGCTTCCAAGTCCCGAGAATGAGAATTCCTTGAAATCGACTTCATCTGATTCAAAGGCCTTTTTAGCTTCAAAAGCATCTATTCTTCCAAGCGCTAACTCAGCTGAAAGATTTTCGAAAGTATAAATGAAGAACGCAGGGTCTTCGGGGCTGTTGGACGGTGTGTCCAACTCGGTTATGAGGAAGTCCACCATTTCTTTATCCAGGTATTTGAAGTTAACAAGAATTGCATATGGATTCTCACTGATAACAGTATTAGGTATTACCGTTATTGTTCCCGATGAACCTTCCGCTGTTGTCCACAATCCCAGTTCACTCATTGCATTATTCACTAATTCAATATTTATATATTTCAAACGGTATACACCGAATTCATTGTCGGTTATATTATCGGGCGTATCCAGCTTGACAATCAACTGTGAAATGGTTTCATGCTGTGATGCATCGGCGCTAATCCATAATGTATCCGGACTTGCTCCCATTATTATGGTGTCGGCTTCTATACCTAAACTACCGATTACGCCATCTAGCGTTGAAGCACTGATATAGCTCAAGCGGTAGGAAGTAAGATTGAATTCTCCTCCCCCGTCGGGATAATATGCCGAATTATCAAGCAAGTTGATTATCTCATTAACCTTTGCCACTTCATAGGGCAGTCCCTGTACAAATAATCTATCGGAAGCTTCATCCAGCACAAAACTGTTTATACTGACTCCGAGTTTATTCAGATAGCCCTGCAGCTCCTGGGCTGTCATATAATCAAGTTCGAAACTTGCAATGACGAGCATATCGGAAAAATTATTCTTTAATGCACTTGCAGAACCAACCAGCATTAAATCGTCGTCCCGCACATAGCTTAGGCCGGCTCCATCGACATTCGTGCTTTTCATGAAAATTTCAAAAGCCTTTGTAGCATTTACATCTGTTATTGCAAAACTGGTGGAAAAGCCGTTGCCCAAGTATATTATATTAACCCCGAGTTTAGTTGCAAAAAGAGATAATATGTCCCTGATGTCTGCATTTTTGATTTCCATTGATATCTTTGCGCCCTTGTCCGCTTTGAATACGGTGTTGTCCTTGTAGCTTATCCCCGTAGGCACCGCTCCAACCGTTGCCGCAGATACAATGCTTCCCAGTAAAATGGTCAACAAAAACACCAATGCGACAATTATAGTCTTAGTACATAAGCCTGTTCTTTTATTGCGTCCCAATTAGAACACCTCCAAATATTCATTCGCCGGATAAGGTCAGTTCAATCTCCTGACCTTCCACTTCTATAACAACTATGTTTGGTTCTATGCTGATAACCTTAAAATAATCACCGGCCTGTTCGCCGGATTCAACTATAAAGCTTTTATTTTCTGCTTCAATTATCGCCAGGCTCTTGCCTGATTTATCATATATTATTCCACTGACTTTATATGGATCTGCGAAAGGATTCCTCAGAATTTCCGAATCATCTTTGTCCCTATCATTCTTTGGAAGGGTTGTGACTTCGGTGCCGCCCGTTTCAGATGGTGCGGCAGTGGGCGTAGTTGAATTCTCCTCTAGTTTTTCAGTCTGTGTGGTATTTGTTTCCACCGGAGGCTGGCTTTCGGATACAGCTGCATCTTTTCCGCCTAAAACATATACCAGAATGACTACAACCACAAGTACAATGAATACCGGGATTGTAAAAACAAGTGAGCGGTTTTCTTCAAAGAATTTTTTTAAACCTGACTTTTTATTACTGTCGTTCATAAAAATACC
>JAUVJE010000033.1 GCA_030592355.1 Clostridia bacterium | reverse complement strand
TAATATTATTATCGATTTTATTATCAATCAAACCTCTTGCGGCAAGTGATTTTTTCAAGACTGCTACTTCTACATCAAGTTCCAGCATGTTGTTTTCATACAGTTTGTTGATTTGCTTTTCGGCCGATCGAAGAAGAAGAAGCATCCCTTGTTTAGCGTTTTCGAGAGAGACCTTTCCGTTTTCGTTAAGATTGGGAGATTCAAAAAGACGGACTGACTGTGTAATGATGATTTCGAGAGAAGAAAGCATAGTGTTGATATATCTGCGAGCAGCCTTAAAATCAGTAGGGTCATCCTTTACTATTTTTGCTATTTGCTTATAGCGGTCTGATATAAGGTCAAGCTCTCTTCGCATATCGTCGTCTTTAAGCTTGTAATAGTTTCTTCTGATAACCTGAAGTCTTGATCTGCTGCGGAGGATGTAATCGTCAACATCACCAGCAGTCACCCCGTCGGTGACAATGCGTTTCTTTTTCTTTTTTTCTTTTGAATTGTAGACCAACAGAAGTATTGTGCCTGCCGCAACCGTAAATATTATTATGCCCAATAACCACCAAAAAAGATTTTTAAATGCGAACATCAGTATAACCACCGTTGCAACCGACAGCAGCAACCCAACTGAACAACCCGTTTTATTGTTTCGCATATCAGCCTCCGTTAATGTGAATTGATTAATTTAATTATATCATATGCCTTAAAAAAACACCTATATACAGCAAAAACAGCAATAGGTACAGTTTATATCTATTACTGCTTTAAAAAACCGTAAAACAACCCAATCACTAATTATCCAAAGGACGATTTGATGATTTGTATGTTTCGTTGTTTATGAGAGGATAAAAAGCACTATGCCCGCGACAAAGACAACGCCGGCTGCAATATATGCAGTTATTATTGCCCCTTTGTCTGTCATCTTCTTACCCATTTTCATCTTAATCAGTTTGATTAACCCAGGTGATTGCCTGTAAGCAAAAAATCCGACTAATGCTGCATAAATCATACAAAAAATTCCAACTAAAACCTTCCAATCCATAAGATATCTCCCTTCAATATTACAATGACAGCAAGCGCCATTAAAATCTAATGACTTTCCAGTCCCCGTTTTACTTTAGGAACCAGTAACAGGAACACAGCTCCCGAAAGAGCAAGTATTATCCCCGTATACAGTAAAATCTGAGGCCATGTCGCGCTTTCAGAGAGCACTGCGTCATTCCCTTTGTAAGTCCAGTAATATGGAATCCACCAAACGGTCCACTGCCATTTATCTGAAACAGCCTCTGCTACAGCTACTGCACCCGCTACGGGCAGGAATATCATTTTAAAACTTCCGGCAGCAGTCATCATATCATCGTTGGCAAGGCCTTCCACAAAACCAATAAGAAGACTTAGCAGGGAGGCAGACAGTACAATCAACATCATCTGCAACAAGTTGACATGACTGAATCCCGTAATTAGAATAATTGAAATTGAACCATAAATTGGAAGTATCAAACCCGTCATGCTTTTCCCAAGAATAAAGCCCATGCGTGAAATTGGTGTTACGTTCACAGCACTAATGGTGTTGTCTCCTTTTTCTTCAACAATATTTATGGCAATCAGCATACCGCCAAGAACTGACGTAAACAGTATGCTTATATTAACCAGCATCTTTTTTAGAGGTGGAATATCCATTCCAAAACTAATAATCTCGGCAGTTGAATCCTCAACTTTGGCGTCAAGGACGTATAATGCCTGAAGCGCTTTTGTAAAATCAACAACACCCGCCGGCTCATTACCCTGTGTTATGATGTAATAACCGTCTCCCTCGGGCAGGATTCCGACGTAATTGTCGCGCCGCTCAACCCTTTCCGTTACTTTCTCGATGTCCTTATATAGACTTACTTTTGCGAAATTTTCCAGATACTCCACCTGTTCAGGATTGTCTCCCTCTATCATTGCCAGTTTGACAGTGGTATCGTTAATACTTGGTGCCAAGGCATTTATTACAAAAGCGAAAATTATTGGAATAAGAAGAAGATACAGGGTTATAAATTCCCTGGTATTGACTTTTAAATCCCTTATATAGACTGCCCAAATTTTCTTAAGCATCACAAACTCCTTTCCTATTCCTATGCCGTCAGGTTCTTTTTATGCCGGTGGTTTGACCAAATGAACATTAGTGCACCTGCCATCAGGAATCCAAGGGAAGCAAGCAGTACATAGGCCGTGTCTCCATTTTTAACAATAACTTCCTTAAAACCATGGATAATATGATAGGAGGGAATAAATTTTATCCACACGGGTTCCCAACTGGGAATAAAATAGGCTATTGCCGGCAGCATTGTAAAAATAATTAACAAATAAAGCACGTTGAATGCCTTGGTCATACTGCGGAAATAGCCTGAGACCAAGAGCCCGACGGTAGATGCAAAGAATCCTGTTGTTATAAGAAAAAGCAGCATAAGCGGATAGTTTGGCCGAAGCCCCATGACGGGGATAGTTATTATAAGAGTGGTTATAATAGACGTTATGGTCAAGACAAGGGTCTTGCTCATCAGATATTGCCAGACCGCCGAAGCAGTAACAGCATATGCTTTTATAATACCCTGTTCTTTATCAAGGAAAATAAAAGCGGCGATAATGAACATTCCCATTAAACTGCCGTTGAATGTAAGCATTGCCGGAATTGTATGTTCTCTGTCATTGAAAACTTCGTAATCATCTGACAGCGGACGCACGTCCTGGGCATTTATAGCAGTCTCGAGAGTCAGCATATCGTTATTGTGAATTACCATGTACAGATTCTGAAGCCGCTGGGTTTCATAGCCCTGAAGATAATATTTGTAGTGTATATCCCCGGTTTCGTTCATCTCAATGACAGCCCCAAGCTGCTTCTTTGCTTCAGTAAGCTTTATCAGCGTATCTTCGTCATCGACAATATATATTTTCTTATCGTCAGACTCATAGAAAGTGGCTGAAAGTATTTCTTTTTTTACCTTTACATCAACACTTTCTGCCTGTCCATCTGTATCTTCATCCAGCAGAGTATTAATAAAAACTGTTTTTGCGGCTTCCGGCATATCCAGGTACAGGTACTCGGTGCGGCTGTTGCTGAAATTTTCCGGAATTGCAAAAAGAACCACGGCAAGTATTATTATGGCCATTACAATTTCTATATAGAAGTAGAAACTTTTTGAGGCAAGCTTTAGTTCTTTTGTAAAACTGTACCATAATTTCATTTTATACAAGCCCCCTTCCGGTTACTTTTATGAAAATTTCTTCAAGCGTGGCTTCTTTTGTGTGCATTGTCTGTATTTCATAATTGTCGATTATGTTCTTAATACGTGCCTTGTCTTTATCGTCAATGGTAGACAGTGATTCTTTTATAGGCTCGCCGTCTTTTACAAATTCAATGTCAACAAATTTCTCGCCATACTGAAGCTTCAGGTTTTTTGGAGAGTCTATCAATATGAGTTCTCCGTCAACAATGAACCCCACCCGGTCGCATAATTCATCGGCTATATGCATATTGTGTGTGGTAAGGAAGGTGGTAACTTCTTTTTTCTTCTCTTTCCAGATAATATCTTTTATGGTTGCCGCTATGGCAGGATCAAGCCCTGTTGTCGGTTCATCAAGAAACCAAATAGACGGATTGTTAATCATAGACCTTGCAAAGGTAAGGCGGTGTTTCATACCCTTGGAAAAATCACCGGCCTTTATATTCCCCTTATCTCCAAGGCCAACCATTTCAAGAAGGTCTTCCGGCTCCCGGGTTTCTACATCAAACAATTTACGGTAAAAGTTAAGATTTTCTTTAGCGGTCATTTTGTTATACACATTTGATATTTCAAATGACATACCAATCTCATTGAACATTTTATTTTTTATATGCTTGACATTATAACCGGCAACGGTCACCTCTCCCTTTTGAAGCTGCAGTAACCCGCTTAATACCCCCTGGGTTGTGGATTTCCCAGCCCCGGACGGCCCAAGGAAACCAAAAATTTCACCTTTTTCAATTTCGAAGCTTACATCCTTAACTGCGTACTTTTCATCCCTGCTGTAGGAATGATGTAGATTTTTAACGGTAATCATGGACATTCTCCTCCCTTACTGTGATTTATTTATAAAAAGCCTCTTTTAATATACATATTAATTTTTCAAAATCTTCAATAAGCTCCTCATAATTAATTGGTTCCTTTGTTTTTTGAAGCTTGTCATAAAAGTCTTTACCGTATCCCTCCAGCGACCACTGTATTATTTGGGTAACTTTCTTTATATCCATACTATCTTTAAATTTCGAGTAGTCTATATTATGCGTGTAAACTTTTTGAAGTAATCCGGGCGATAGGTTTTCACGGTATTCAAAAATATCATCAGCAGTCATATTTTCATAAGTTTTTATCATAAAATCATATATATACGGATACTGGGCTGTAACTTGTATTTTAATAAGGACAATTTGTTTGACACGCTCAAAAAAATCTGATTCGTCCCAGTTCAATTTATCGGTAATATTTTTCATTACTGTTTCAATTGAAAACTTTTCAAGATGGTCATAAAGGCCTTTTTTATTTATAAAATAATGAAACAAAAGACCTTTTGATATGCCGGCTTCAACTACAATTTTATTGGTAGATGCTTTTTTAAAACCGTTCTTACTGAACTCCATTAAAGCACTGTTAATGATACGGTCTCTTTTTTCAGCACCCATATTCATTAGAATTTCATTCATAGAATACTACTTCTCTTCCAAACAAAACTGACCACAGTGGTCAATTGCATAATATCACAACTGACCACAGCGGTCAACCCCTTTTCTGACAGATTAATTGTTATGGTAAGCATTAGTGAAATTAGCTATAAAGAAGGTAGAAATGGCTGAAAACCAAATCAAATGATTGACAAAAAGCGAATGAGGATTTATAATCTACTTACAAGTAGGCAACTTATAAGCTGACTAAGCGCAAGTAGACAAGGAGGCGTTATTATATGTTCATAGGTAGAAAAAAGGAAATAGAAAGCCTTAATAAAAAATATATATCCGGAAAGTTTGAATTTATTGTTATGTATGGCAGAAAAAGGATAGGCAAGACGCGCCTATTATCTGAATTTTGCACAGATAAAAAAGCTATCTTCTTTGTAGCTGAAGAGTATAATGAAACCTCCAACTTGCTGAAGTTTTCTGAAATCATATTAAATACATTGAACCATCCAGAATATCTGACTTCGTTTAATAACTGGAATAGTGCCATTTCGTTTGTGGCGGAGGCTGCAAAACAAGAACGAATAGTTATGGTTATTGATGAATTTCCATATTTAGCAAACGCCAGTGAAAGTTTTTTATCAATGCTTCAGAATATGATTGATCATATCCTGATCGATACACAGCTATTTATAGTAATATGCGGATCATCCATGAGCTTCATGGAAAAAGAAGTGCTTGCATATAAAAGTCCGTTATTCGGAAGAAGAACAGGACAAATGCTAATTAAACCATTTAATTATCTTGATGCTGCAAAATTTTATAAAAAGTATACTAACGAAGAAAAATTTAAAGCATACGGAATTCTTGGCGGGATTCCTCAATACCTGCTGATGTTTAGTGATGCTCGTTCAATTAAAGAAAATGTAATAAATGAAATACTGGATAACACATCTTATCTGTATGACGAACCTATTAATTTACTACATCAGGAATTAAGAACTCCTGCTGTTTATAATTCAATAATCGGAGCAATTGCGTCAGGAGAAACAAGGCTTAATAATATTTCCACAAAAATTCATGAAGACGGCAAGAAGGTATCAAAGTATATAAAAACACTCATTGATTTACATATTATTCATAAAGAAACACCCGTCGGTATCAAGGTGTACAGAAAAAGTTTGTTTTTCCTTCAAGACAATTTGTTTTCATTTATATACAGGTTTGTATATAAATATAAAAGCCTCGTTGAACAAGGCAAAGGTGAATATGTATATGATACATGGATTGAACCTTTCTTTAGTGGTTATTTAGGATATGTTTTTGAGCAGGTCTGCATGCAATTTCTCATAGAAAGTAATAAAAAGGACAAACTGCCGATAGTAATAAATAAAATTGGCAAATGGTGGGGGAATAATCCGATTAAAAAACAGCAAGAAGAAATTGATGTTATAGCGATTGGCGATGACAACAGTGCCATATTCGGTGAATGTAAGTACAGAAATAGTGTTTTTACAAAAAAAATGCTTGATGGGCTTATTGAAAAAAGCGGGCTGTTACCTTATGAAAAAAAGTTTTATTTTCTTTTTTCTAAATCAGGATTTGATAAAATTGTGGAAAAAGAAGCAAATAGAAGGGAAGATATATTTTTATTTAACTTAGATGATTTATATAATGTTTAAAATGTGGAGTAAAAATTTTGAAAAGACTCAAACTTAACAAAAGTCAAATATGGTCCGGTGCGGTTTTGCTGGGCATGTTAATAATCGTTGTAATTCTTTACTTTGTTGGAAGAAGCAAAGGCTGGTTTTCAATGTTTGAATCAGTTGAAGAACTTCAGGAGTATGTATCCGGTTATGGAGTTTGGGCACCCCTTGCCTTTTTCTTTCTGCAAGTGCTTCAAGTGATACTCGCACCAATACCCGGAAGCGTCACAACATTGTTTGGGGGTATATTCTTTGGTTTTTGGACCGCTATGATAATTTCAGTTACGGCGGTGTTAACCGGTTCAATAATTCTATTCCTTTTTGCAAAATATCTTGGGCGGCCCTTGGTTACCAGATTAATTGGTGAAAAACGAGTTGAAAAATATATGAAGAACATATCAGCACGCCAGTTCTGGGTTTTGTTTATGATGTTCCTGATGCCGTTTTTCCCGGATGATATTCTTTGTTTGATGGCGGGTCTGAGCGCCATCAGATTTCCGGGATTTACATTATTAGTACTGGTGACCCGGCCATGGGGACTCGTTTTCAGCGCATTAGTGGGATCCGGAGTCATAGCCATACCCATTTGGGGATGGGCGATAATAGGCACGCTTTCGATTATTCTTCTTTATGTATCAATAAGATATCCTGATAAACTCGAAGAATGGATGAGCGATAGGATTCTTGGAATATTCAGGAAGAAAAAGCAGGTCAAATAAGAAAAAATCCAACAAAAACAACATGTGAAATACTTATATAATTTATGTCAAAATATCCGCCATGTTATTTGGCATAGGGTTTGTCGTATCTTCTGTCAAAGGCACCGTTTTTCTTTAAAGCTCTATTCCAGTATAAGTTGCCGATATCAGTAAACTTCATAATAAGTGTTATTGCTTTATTTAACTGTTGGGCCTGGCTTAATAACTTCACACTCTCGTTGTTAAAAGGCTCGTTTTTTTCAACATTAATAGCAATTTTTTCAAATTCAGCCCTTTTTTTAGCGAAAAATTTATCCGGGGCAACCTGAAGAGCCTCGCTGCCGCCCATACGTATGCCTCCTGCATATTTCATATCTAGAATAGAGGACAGGTATTTTGTATATTTTTCCACGGCAATAGACTGGGAGGATTCCGGGAAACCTGAATGTATTATGAACGATACGGGCTTGCCTCTGAAAACAGCTTTATTATCTTCCATTTTTTCAATAAATGCTTTTGAAATCGCCGGCATTGAATCAGTGTAAAGCGGAAATATAAACAGATAAGCATCGCACGTACTGATTTTGGCTATAAGTTCTTCATGCCGTTTTGTTTCAACGGTAAATACTTTTACTACTTCTGTATTTTTACTCAAAGCACCGGTAATCCATACCGCTATCCGGTTTGAATTGCTTTTTTTGCCACGCGGTGAGCCGTTAATAATTGCTAATTTCATTTTCCAGCACCTCCTGTATAGTCTCAGGTTTTACAAGTTTTTTGAATGTGCGCCTGCCGCGGAAATTCAATGAATACCTATCCAATATAGAGAATGTTATTTCGACCGCACGCTCATCCGGATTATCATCGTAAATCAGCAGCCCCAGGACAGGGTCATTATCATACCGTTTCGGGTGGTGGCATTCGCCGTCAAACAATTTTATATATGGCAATACGGTTGGTAGCATCCTGCCCATTATCTTTTTTGTCTCAGAAGTAATAAAGCCTGTCTTTAATGGGGAAACAAATATAAGGAAGTCCGTATAAGGGAATTCCCCGAGGATTTCATCCATACCGTCCCTGAAGAAACACAATCCGGGAGTTTTTGTCCAACAGCCGAAGCAACCCCGGCAATAATTAATATCCATGTCTCTTACGGTAAATAGGCTGACGGAATGCTCTGCAGACAGTTTTTCCACTGCCTTGATCAGTCGCTGTTCGTATTCATGCCATCCTTTTTCCGGCGTCCCGTTGATTATTGTTATATTCATTATTTCACCTCCTGAATTGTATATTAAATACACCTGGGTTTTTTTGTATTCCGGAATAATAGAAAGCGATACACGCTACTTATAAGGGTTATTATTCCGATAGCTCGATTACATTATACATCCAGAGCTTAAGAATGCTATCTTCCAGCCCGCATGCAAGTGCCTTGCCCGAAAATGAACCGTCAAAATTCTTAACGAGCATCATATCAGCGGCACCTGCTCCGGGTTTCTTACCTGCGCAGTCAAATAAACATTCGTTGTGTAATTTCCAGCCCAGCCCGTCATCCGAGACGTAGTGTTTCCATATTGTCCCGGACCCTTTATTAAAATGCCTGAGGAACATATTCCATTTACCTTTAAATTTAAAAACACGCGGCATTTCAAGACCGCCGGCCACAGAAAGGATTGGATTTTTAAGCTTAGAAAACTTAAAGTTGTGAATATCTGCAGATGCAAAACCAAGTTTGATATTATCCTTGGCAACATTATCATTGAAACCTTTATAATACAAATGAATTTTACCGTCTTCATTTAACACACAAGGATCGTCTATGCGCATGCTTTCCCAGCTATATTCACGATTAAGGACAACGCCTTGTTTTACAAAAGGTCCGCAGGGAGCTCCGGTTTCATCGGCGGGTGCTTTTGCATACATGATGTCATCTGAAACATATCCCGGTTCCCCGGGATGAGCAAGCGAGTTAAAATATTCATCCGGCGCCAGATTTCCGCGGCCTGCATAAAAAAGATAAATGAAATCATCTGTGCAAAGCACATCAGGACTTCCGATTCCGTAACAATCTAAATCCCCGGTATTTTTTTCATAGTTATAATTACCCTTATCAACGGCCGTTTGCACGAAGGTCCAGTTAATCAAATCGGTGCCGGTGTAGTAATTTACTATTGCCTGAAAGGAGTGAATTGTATTAAGGGAAGAATCAATATAATCAATAAAAAGATGGTATTTGTTTTCTTTGTCCCGGTAGCAGCAGGCCATGCGTGCGTGGTGGGGTGATATGTCAAATATAGGAGTCTTGCTTATTAAAGAAAACTTGAAAGCTGGATAAACCATTATAATCTGACCTTATAATCTTCATACCCGAAGGATTTTAAAATTTTAATTCCATTCTCATCGGCCGTTGCAATAAATGGCAGGTTAATCCCATTAAATGTATTGTTTTTTACCATGGTGTAATGCGCCATGTCGGTAAAAACCAGACGGTCCCCCGGTTTAAGAGGGTCTTTGAAAGAATAGTCTCCGATTACATCGCCTGCAAGACAGGTAAGACCGCCTAATCTATAAGTGTGTTCAAATTCCCCGGGTTTACCCGCGCCGATAATCTCCGGCCTGTAAGGCATTTCGATTACATCCGGCATATGACATGCAGCGGAGGTATCTAGAATTGCGATGTCCATAACATTGTTTACTATATCAAGCACACTGGCCGCAAGGAAGCCGGTGTTCAGGGCAATAGCCTCCCCGGGTTCCAGGTAAACGTCGACATTATACTTTTCTTTAATGTGCTTTATAATTTTTATTAGCTTATCTATATCGTAGTCTTCCCTTGTTATATGATGGCCTCCGCCGAAATTAATCCACTTCATATGATACATATATTTGCCGAACTTATCCTCAATTACTTCCATGGTGCGTTCAAGGGCGTCTGAATTCTGCTCGCACATGGTGTGGAAATGGAGACCGTCAATGCCTGCTAGATTATTCCCGTCAAAATTATGAAAAGTAACACCGAGTCGTGAATAAATGAAACACGGATTGTATATATCAGTCATAATTTCAGAATACTCGGGATTAATTCTTATACCACAACTTTTTCCACTGTTTTTCACTTTATCTTTATATTTCTCAAGTTGTGCAAAAGAGTTAAAAATAAAATGGTCGCAGTAAGTCAGCAATTCATCAAACTCATTTTCAATAAAGGCAGGGGAATATATATGGACCTCTTTACCCATTTCTTCATACCCGAGACGTGCCTCGTGAAGGGAACTGGATGTTATTCCCGTAAGATATTCGCCTATTAATGGGAAAAATGAATACATTGAAAAACCCTTTAATGCACCCAGTATTTTGCATCCGGCTTCGCCCTGAACATATGCAAGGATTTTTAGATTGTCCTCCAGCAGTCTTCTGTCTACAATATATGACGGAGTAGGAATATCCGCGTATGAATACATAATTACCTCATTTCGGCTAACTGACCCTGGGTCAATTAGTCGATTTTAATCAATTAATGCCGGGGTGAAGTCTTCATGCCATGGAAGACCTTGTTTAGTTAACTCTTCCATAAAGGGATCGGGGTCAAATTCCTCAACATTATGAACTCCTGGAATTTTCCATTTTCCTTCCAAGAGAAGTTTGGCACCTATCATAGCCGGTACGCCCGTAGTATAAGAAATGGCCTGGGAACCTACCTCTGCATATGTCTCTTCATGCACACAAACATTGTAAATATAATAGTTCTTTGGCCGCCCGCTTTTTGTGCCCTGCATAAGACATCCGATATTTGTTTTACCTTTGGTTCTCGGACCAAGTGAGGCGGGATCAGGAAGAACGGCTTTTAAAAAATGAAGCGGTTGAATTTCAATCCCTTCAAATTTTATGGGTTTAATAGAAGTCATTCCGACGTTCTGTAAAACGGTCAAGTGCATAAGATATTTTTGTGAAAAAGTCATCCAAAACCGTATTTTTTTAATACCGGTGATATTCAATGCCAAAGATTCAAGTTCTTCATGATAAAGCATATAAATATCTTTTAATCCTATCTGAGGCAAATCATATGCATTTTTCATTGAAAGAGGGCTTATCTCAACCCAGTTTCCGCCTTCCCAGTATTTTCCGTTGGCTGTAATTTCGCGAATGTTTATTTCAGGATTGAAATTAGTTGCAAAATGATGACCATGGTCGCCGGCATTTGCATCTATGATATCTATCTGATAAATTTCATCAAAGTGGTGTTTGAGTGCATATGCGCAAAAAACACCGGTAACGCCTGGGTCAAAACCGCTGCCTAAGATTGCGGTCAAACCAGCTTTTTCAAAGCGCTCCTTATAAGCCCACTGCCACTTATATTCAAATTTTGGAATATCGGGGGGTTCGTAATTTGCTGTGTCCAGATAATGCACACCGGTTATAAGACAGGCGTCCATAATAGTAAGATCCTGATACGGTAATGCTACATTAATTATGATATCCGGGCGGAAAACATTTATTAAATCAACAAGTTCATGCGTATTGTCGGCATTTACTTCTGCGGTGAATACCTTTGTTTTTACGTCCTTTAAACTATCTTTAATGGCATCGCATTTAGACTTTGTTCTGCTGGCAATGCAGATTTCTTCAAATATGTCCGGGTTCTGACAGCATTTGTGTACCACAACATTTGAGACGCCGCCGGCTCCGATAATTAGTGCTTTACCCATAAAAACCTCCCGGTTATGAAATAATCAATAACAATTCCCGAAGCAATTTACATGCAACGGAGGTGGAAACGCCGCTTGGATCATAATGCGGAGATAATTCAACAATATCGGCACCTACAATATTCAGTTCCGACAACGGAAGAATACCTGCAATAAGCTCGTTAAATGTTACGCCGCCGGCTTCTGGAGTACCTGTTCCGGGCATGATAGAAGGGTCTAATACATCAATATCCAAAGTAACATAAACAGGAGCCGACCCGATTGTGCAAACCGCTTCTTTTATCCCGTTTAAATCGAACTTGTTTATTCGCGTATTTTCATCTGCAAAGGCAAATTCTTCACGGGTTCCGGAGCGTATGCCGAACTGCCACAAAGTACCGTTGAGTTTTTCAAAAATCCTTCTCATGACCGTTGCATGAGATAATCGTTCTCCCAAAAACTCATTTCTTAAATCAGCATGAGCGTCAAAATGAATTACATGAAGATTCGGATATTTCTTAATGTATGGTTCAATTATCGGAAGACTGATTAAATGCTCGCCGCCGAGCACAACTGTTTTCTTGTCGTCTTTCAGAATGTGCTGAATCTCTGAATTTATATTATCAAGCATGGTTTGGGTGTTGCCGAAAAACAGAGGCATATCGCCCATGTCGCAGATTTTACAATCACACAGGTCTTTGTTAATGTAAGGGCTGTATGTTTCAATTCCATCAATTTCCTGCCGGATTTTCTGCGGGCCAAACCGGGCGCCCGGACGATATGAAGCAGTGCCGTCGTAAGGTATTCCAAAGACGACTACATCGCTATCGACATAACTGCTGAATATTCCTGTATGTATATTGGGAACCTGCTCTTTAATCATAGGAACCTCCTTAGGATATATTGTACACTTAATGCTCGTAATATGTATATCCCGCAAGTCCGTTTTCATACGAAGCGGTAATATCTTCCTTTTCTACTTTGCTTATAAGGCCGTTATTAAAAGCTTCTTCGACAATATGTGCAAAGGAGATGCGCATTTCAACAGGATTGTATTCTACATATGAAAGAACGGTTTCAACGCTGTCGCCCTTTATTTCGCGGAAAATATCATAGCTGTTGTTTTTATTAATTCTAACGCTGACAACATTAGTGTCACCGAACATATTATGCAAATCTCCGAGGGTTTCTTGGTAAGCCCCTACTAAAAAAATGCCGATATAGTAATTTTCATTCTTTTTCAACTCATGAAGAGGGAGAGTTTTGCTTACATCACGAAGGTCAATAAAACTGTCGATTTTACCATCGCAGTCACAGGTAATATCTGCAATTACTGCATTTCTTTCCGGAAGTTCGCCTAAGCGATGTATGGGCATTATGGGGAAGAGCTGATCTATGGCCCAGCTGTCCGGAACTGATTGAAACACAGAAAAATTACAATAGTATATATCTGCAATGGCACTCTCGAGATTTTCCAATTCAGGAGGGATAAATTTCAATTTCGTTTTTTCCCGGGCTATCCTGCTGATAATATACCAGAAAATACTTTCAGCAAGCGCTCTTTCGCGCAATGTAATATTTCCCTGGTTAAACATTTGACGAGTTTGGTCTCTGTAGTATAATGCATCGTTATAGCATTCCTGAATATTTTTTATAGTGAGATTTTCACTGACCCATAATAGATTTTTAGTGCTGGACGGAGCATTTTCCGGAATGTTTTCCGGCATTATATTTACTTCGAATTTTGAAACATGAAGAACGTTCATTAAAAGCACGGAATAGTATGCCACCAACGCACGTCCCGACTCGGTAATAATTGTAGGATGCGGTATATTATTAGCATCTGTTGAGTTTTTTACAGCTTCTACAATATCCATACAGTATTCATCTACCGAATAGTTGCAACTGTTGGCAAAATTTGTGCTTGACCCATCGTAATCCACCGCCAGCCCGCCGCCAAGATCTATATACCCCATTGCTGCGCCTTCATCCACGAGTTCTGAATACACCCTTGAAGCTTCGCGGACTGCAGTTCTGATATCCCGGATATTCGGAACCTGCGAACCAAGATGGTAGTGGAGAAGCTTTAAACAATCAAGCATATTTTTATCCCTAAGGGTATCAATAATGTCGATTACCTGACACATATTGAGCCCAAAAATACTTCTGTCGCCTCCGGATTCAGCCCAGTATCCGCTTGCTTTAGAGGCAAGCTTGATCCTGACGCCGATATTTGGTTTAACGCCAAGTTTTTCAGCTCTGTCCAGTATTGCGTTGAGTTCGCCCGGAATTTCTATTACGAAAAAACACTTAAAGCCAAGCTTAACGGCATTTAACCCAAGGTCAATGAATTCTTTGTCTTTATAACCGTTGCAGATAAGACAGGCCTCCTTATCGGTCATCAAAGAAAGGGCTGCAATAAGTTCAGCTTTACTGCCTACCTCAAGACCATGATGATAATGCTTTCCAAACTTAGTTGTTTCTTCCAATACCTGTTCCTGTTGATTTACCTTCACCGGATACACGCCGCGATAGCTGCCTGTATATTCAAGGGCTTTAATTGCTTTGTTAAAAGAGTTATTTAGAAGGGAAATCTGTGCATCTAAAATGTTTTCAAAACGTAAAAGCACGGGCATATTAAGACCGCGTTCCTTAACAGAATCAATTATGTCTAAAAGGCTGACGGAAGTATTTGCATTGCCGTTTCCCGGGGTTACAATCACATCTCCGTTTTCCGATACAGAAAAATAACCGTTACCCCAATTTTTCACACCATAAAGCTCTTCGGATTTTTCAGTGGTCCATCTTCCCAGGGTCTCTACATTGTTCATTTTTCCCCCTTTGCAAAATGCCGGCTTACAATAAAATAACAACACATTCAGGTATTAATAAACAAAGACATACAGAAATTGGATCAGATATACGAGCTTATTAAATATAGCGAACCTCTAATGCCAATTAACCATTATAGTGATTATTAAGCAGTCCAAATTTATTGACTCAAAACATATCATAACACCTCTTTAATTGCAATATTAAGAAACAGGAAAGCAAAAAACCACATTCAGCGGTTTTTGACTATTGTTATTAATTTTCAGATACTATTTTGAATCAATGTATTCATTCAAGATGGGTTTTATTTTTCCAAAGGAAAAGCCATTGGATATTATGAGATTTATAACACAAAAACCGAGAAGTCTCCCTCCCCTAAGCTTCCTTACTCACGATAGTGAGAGCGAAGGTGGGGGATGAATCGGTGAATATTTTCATGAAAACAAAATATGTGTTTTGGTCATAGTACTGATAATGATGTGGGATATGGACAACAATAATCAT
>JAUVJE010000099.1 GCA_030592355.1 Clostridia bacterium | reverse complement strand
GATAGAGTTCCCTTAACCATTGATCTTACTAATGGTTTCCAACTGTAAGGGATTATAAAGGGTTTTGATAATTTTGTTATTGTTATTGAAACAGACGGTAAACAGCAGGTGGTTTACAAACATGCCATATCCACCATATCGCCGATGCAACCAATAAACCTTATTTTCAATGAAGAAGCAAAAACTGTCTGAGTGTTTTTGAATAATTTAACCGGCATCTTTATCTTTGCCGGTTTCTACTTGACAAAAGCGGGCGGAGCCTGCTATTTAATTTACACCATATATTCATAGAGAAATCTGCGCTTTGGGAAGCTCAAAGAGAAAATCCTTCATACAATTATGCGTAAATATAGATGAATTAATACTCTAAGTGAAAAGGACTGTCGCCTGTAACTTCAAATTCAATAAATTCAGATTTCTTCCCCGTCAGTTCAGCTGTTCGTTCATCAGGCTGACCGGTTCCGACGTACAGTATATACTTTCCCGGTTTGACAATTCTTTCACCGTCGTCGTTAATAAGGGACAGCATGCGCGGGGATATCGCAAAAAACAAGTTTTTACGAGCACCTGCATTAAGAAATATCGGTTTGAAAAATTTCAATTCAGGATTAGGATTTTTATGTCCAATTTCAGGTTTCTTTATATAAATCTGTATAATTTCACGGGAGTCAAAATTACCCTTATTGGTTAGTGATGCACTGATATTAATATCCTCGCCTGCTTTGATTTGTGCTTGGCCTGAGACGCTGCTTATATGAAAATCGGAGTATGTGAGTCCGAATCCGAAAGGATATAGGGGAATGTCATTGAAGAAACGGTATGTTCTGTTTCTCATTTCATAGTCTTCGAATGGCGGAAGCTGTTCTATGGTTTCATAGAAGGTCACAGGAAGTTTTCCAGAGGGGCTGTAATCACCGAAAAGAGCTCCGGCTACGGCGCGTCCTCCAAGAGAACCCGGATACCATGCCTGCAGGACAGCTTCGCTTTTACTATCGGCATTGCACAGACCAACTGCACTTCCGCTTAAATTGACGGTAATAAGAGGGGTGCCTGTTTCGAAAAGCTTGTCAATAAGTATGTTCTGAAGACCCGGAAGTGCTATGTCGTCTCTATCGCCGCCGCCAAATTCCGGATATCTGGGGTCTGGTTCTTCGCCTTCAATACGGCTGTTGATTCCCGTAACCGCAATTACAACATCTGCTGCTGCCGCACAGGATACTGCTTCAGAGATTAAAGATGTTTCATCATCCCTCAATTCAATTTTGCTGATATGACAGCCCATTGAGTAAAGAATGGCAGCTTCGGGCAATGCTTCTCTAATGCCTTCTAAAATTGTTATTGTTTCTGAAGCAATCCCTTTATAGTTTGCCATCAGCACTTCGCGGTCATCGGCATTAGGACCCACCACAGCAATGGTTTTAATATCTTTTGAGAGCGGAAGTATCCCTGTATTTTTCAATAAAGTCATTGTTTTACATGCTGATTCATAGGATTTTTGGTGGTGCTCACGGCTGTCGTTGACAGAAAAAGGTATCGAGGCATAAGGCACATTTTCAGGAGGATCGAACATTCCAAGCCGCATCCGGGCTTCAAAAAGACTGGCTGCGGCAGCGCTGATTTTCTCTTCGGATATCAAACCTTCGTCAAAGGCTGCTTTTAGTCGCGCATAGGTGCTGCCGCAATTTAATTCGCAGCCGTTTTTTACAGCCATCGCAGCGGATTCCCGGGAATTCTCGGTAAGATGATGATACAGATGCAAATCACAGATAGCATGACAGTCCGATACAACATAACCCTCAAATCCCCATTCATCTCTCAGAATTTTCTGCAGTAGGGTGGAGCTGGCGCAGCAGGCTTCCGAATTTGTCCTGTTGTAAGCTCCCATGACAGAATAAACTTTCCCATCTTTTATACAGTCGCGGAATGCAGGAAGATATGTTTCATACAAATCTCTGTCAGAAACTTCAGCATTGAAAGTGTGTCTTAGATCCTCGGGACCGCTGTGTACTGCATAATGTTTTGCAGTTGCAATTGTTTTTAGATATTTTTTATCATTGCCCTGCATGCCTTTGATAAATGCAGAACCTAATTTTCCCGTGAGATATGGATCTTCGCCGTATGTTTCGTGTCCGCGGCCCCATCTCGGGTCGCGGAATATATTAACATTCGGGCTCCATATAGTCAGGCCTTTATAAATGCCGGTATCATTCTGACGCAGGTATTCATGATGTTTGGCACGGACTTCATCAGAAATTATGCATGCGCAATCATAAACCAGGTTTTCATCAAAAGAAGCCGCCATACCGATGGACTGTGGAAAAACTGTCGCCGTTCCTGCTCTGGCGACGCCGTGAAGCGCTTCATTCCACCATGTATAAGCCGGTATTCCAAGCCGGGGAATCGCCGGTGAGAAATGGACCATCTGAGAGATTTTCTCGTCTATCGTAAGTAAATTAACCAAGCCAGTGGATCTGGTTTTAAAATCAAGAGTCAAATCATTGAATATATGCATTATATAAAAATCCCCCGTGTATTTTCTATGGATACTTTACCATATCTTTACAATAAGTTCATTTAAAAGAAATTTCAAAGGTATGGATAATGTAAAAAACAAAAAACTAATAAAATGAAATGCAACAATCAAATTGTTAATAAATTGTGAATTTTATTGATTTTGGGTAAAAACAGTTATAAATAGTGCTATAATCAACCATAGTAAAAACAGTACTGAGGCGGGTTATGAAGATAAAGTTACTCTTAATATCACTTTTTGTTTGTTCCATGTTGTTTTCAACCGGCTGCGGTCTGTTGCCGTCTGAAGATGAGAGGCTTTCCCCGCCAATCAAAGAGCGCAAAGAAATTGAATTCAAGACAGAGGTAGTTGTAAAGAAGGATATTGAAAAAAAAATCGTTCTGTTTGCGCAATGGAAGGCAGCCGATAAAATTTATTATACATATTCAGCTTACAACGCCCCCTTTTTGGAGTATAGGGTATCCGAAGGTGATTATGTCGTTCCAGGTGATATTTTAGCGGTACTGGATATAGGCGATATCGACAAGAGCCTGCGTGATATGGAGATAACATATCAAAAACAAAAAATATCCTATGAAAGAACACTTGAAAGGTACAAAGCGGGGATTGTCAGTCAATATGACATTCGCATAGCCGAACTTGATTTTGAAAACACTACCAATATGTATAACGATTTGAAAGAGGAAAAAGCAGGTTCTTTGCTTCTTGCAGACGCAGAAGGCACAATATTTTCTTTAATGAACTACGAAAAAGGCGATATGGTAAATACAGGTATCAATATAGTCACTTTGGTTAAAAACGATGATATTGTTCTACAGGCCCGGTCATCAAAAATCAGAAGTTCACCGGTCAGTGTAGGCACCTATGTCGCATTGGAAAGCAAGGGGCAGGAACTCAGTGGAAGTATTTCTTCAATAAGCGGCACTATCGTAACGATAGAACCGGAGTATATGCTTGATGAATGGGAGTTAGGCAGCACTGTAAAGGCGGACATTCCTCTGGAAAGCGCCCAAGGGGTTTTTGTTGTAGACAGACAGGCGGTTAAATCATACGGCGGGCGAAATTACGTCAGGATATTGGTAGATGGAGTTGCTATAGAAAAATATGTGGAACTTGGAATAAGCAGCGGACGGCTGATAGAAATTATATCCGGGCTCGTTGAGGGCGACATAGTTATACTTAACTAACGGGAGAATTGTTTTGTTCAAATTAATCATCAGGAAAATGATAAAAAACAAATGGCTTGTGCTTAGCCTTATCATAGGGTGTATGCTTGCGGTGTCTGTTATAGGGGCTATACCAATGTACTCTGATGGTATTTTGCAACGAATGTTGATTAAGGATTTCGAAAGAGAGCAGGCTGTCAAGAATACATATCCCGCATTTAACAAATTCGAAGGTAAATTTTCCAATATAACAAACCCTGATGATAAAAAACTCCTCTATGATTTTTATGACACTAATATTGTGCAGCGGATGTCCGTAAATATCCCGATGGATATATTGGTCGGATACCGTACAATGGGTACCGCTAACAGGATATTTCTTGATTCAAGGGATTGGCCCGAACTGCTTGAAGAAATCCAGGCTAATAAAACGTTTAAGAGGGTTAATACCGGGAAGGTGAATATATATGCTGTGGATGTGCTTGCGGAAATGGTTGAACTTGAGCAGGGAAAAATGTACTCGTCCGGTACCACAAGGATAGAAACAGAAACATTCACAGGTGATGTTTATGAAGCCGTCATTACAAAAGATGCCATGCAGCGAAACAGGTATGCACTCGGAGGGATATATACCCTTACACTGAATAAGGATGAGGAAGAATATATTCTAAACTATAGAATCGTCGGAGTTGTGGAGGTCATGGAGGAGATGACGCCGTACTTTTCAATGGACTACTATGGTGTATATTTTGATTACGATACATACCTTAACGGAATTATTAATGAACGTAATATGTCAATCAGTACAAGCGAATGGTACTATGCCTATGATTATTATCAATTCATGATGAAGGAAGCCAGGGGAGTTCTTAATAGCCTTGATGAAAACTATAATTGGATTTCTGAAAATTACGGAAGGCTCAGACAGACACTATCTTTTGAAACAACAATTATTACATATATGGAAAGAGCTGAAAAATTATCCGGATTGCTTCTGCTTTTAGTTATTCCGGTAATACTGATGATAGGTTTCTATGTTTCCATGATTGCACAGCTTATCATGGAGCAGGAAAAAAATGAAATAGCAATGCTTGAAAGCCGCGGGGCGAGCAGGCGGCAAATATTCAATATTTATCTCGGAGAGAGTGTTATTATAGGTGCTATTGCATATATACTCGGAATTTTCGGCGCGTAT
Source organism: Clostridia bacterium (assembly GCA_030592355.1). Lineage (GTDB taxonomy): Bacteria > Bacillota > Clostridia > DUPQ01 > DUPQ01 > JAFGQE01. Next base: position 4,003 of record JAUVJE010000099.1, on the reverse strand, counting down.
TATATGACAAAGTTGATTGGCGCATCCAACGGTTTTATGGAATTTGTAAATAGAAGTGCAATGGATGTAAACATAGGAGCAAAGACTTTGCTATTCGGGGGAGCCTGCGCCTTTCTGTTTGTTTTCATGATTCTTGTTCCTGCATATAAAGCATCTAAATTCACAATAGTTGAGTATAAACAAGGTAAAGCTGTTTTTTCCTCGAAACCGTTTTGGCAGAAATTTTACCTTGATATCATTTTGCTGGTGATTGCTGCATATGCGCTGTTTAACTACAATAAATTTAAAGATTTCATAAGTTTTACAGGGGAAGGACGTGTTGATTACCTGGTGTTTTTTGCAGTCACATTCTTCATTTTGGGAGTGAGTCTCGCATTTATGAGAATATATCCGCTGTTTGTTGATGGGATTTTCAGACTCGGCAGAAGAATTTGGACTCCTTCAATGTATGCTGCCTTTACGTATGTTGCAAGGGGCGGCAATATGAGGCAGTTCATTATGATATTCCTTATCCTTGCATTGGGTGTAGGTATATTCAATGCAAATTCCGCAAGAACAATAAATGAGAATACTACGGATATGATTAAATATGGAAAAGGAACCCAAATAATCCTTAATGTCGGAGAAATGGGTTTAGACGCGGAAGGTAATATGATTGACGTGGCCGACGCAACACAGAAGACTGAAACCTTTGAGATGATATCGCAATTCGAAGGAATCAAGGAAATTACAAAGGTTTCCACGCAAACTGCCCAGGTGGGTTCCAGCGCAAGAAAATCGCAAAAATTCAAGGATGTAAAGTTGATGGCTGTTACGCCTGAGGAGTTCGGTAATGTGATTTGGTACAGGGAGGACTTATACGACACCCATATAAATCATTATCTTAACCTAATGGCAAGGTATCCTGAAGGGGTTATTATTTCTAAAACCATGGCTGAGGGGCTGGAGGCTGAACCCGGCGACATGATATATGTGAAAATTGATGATAAAGAAATTGAAGTGGTATTGCTTGCAACAGTTGATTACTGGCCGTCCTACAACAGGTTTGCTAATATTGACGAAGAAGGCAATGGAGATGAGCAAGAGCTGTGCGTCATGCATTACGATATGCTGAGAGCCTCCATCGGCGAGTTCCAAACGTCTGTATGGATATCAAAAAATGAAGGTGTTCTCGACAGCGATCTAAATAATTATTTGGTGGAAAACGAGATATCCCTGATTAATGCCATATATACTGATTATGAGGTTTCGGAAATAAAAAAAGATCCGATGCTTCACGGAATGAATGGTATTCTTACCCTTGATTTTTTGGTTACCATGATAATATGCGGGGCGGGATTCATCATATTCTGGATACTGTCAATAAGACAAAGGGTATTGCAGTTTGGAATTTTCAGAGCTATGGGGCTGAAAAAACGGGAACTGATTTCCATAATTATTTGGGAACAGATTTTGATATCTGCCGTAGCTATAATAGCAGGCATAATAATCGGTGGCATTACCAGTCAATTGTTTGTTCCTCTGTTCCAGATTGTGGATACGAGCACAGAAAGGGTGATACCGTTTATAACAGCATATGAACGACAGGATTATATAAGGATTTACGTGATTGTGGTCGCAATGCTGGCGATAGGCATCAGTGCAATCGCACGGTTTACGACACATATTAAAATGGATCAGGCGGTAAAACTAGGAGAGGACTGACGGAGGAGTTTATGTCCATATACATCACAAAAAATATATGCAGGGATTTTGTACAGGGCAGCCAGACTGTTCATGCCTTGAAGAATGTAAGCCTAAACATCAAGAAAGAGGAGCTGACTATTTTTAAGGGACGGTCGGGTTCCGGTAAAACCACGCTGATGAATATCATGGGGGGGCTTGACAGACCTACTTCGGGTACAGTCATTCTCGACAAACACGACCTTACGGAAATGGCGGATTTTGAAAGAGATAATCTCAGGCGAACGGATATCGGTTTTGTTTTTCAATCAATTGCATTGATATCTGTAATGAATGCCTATGAAAATGTTGAATTTGGTCTAAGGGTGGCTGGGAAAGAGACAAAAAATTGGTCGCAAACTGTGAAGAAGAGCCTGGAGTTGGTAGGGTTGTCTAAAAGAATGTACCATAAACCGCATCAACTATCCGGCGGCGAGCAGCAGAGGGTCGCCATAGCGCGTGCCATTGTTCATAGGCCAAGAATTGTATTCGCCGATGAACCAACAGCGGAACTTGACACCCATCTTGGGCTTCAGGTTGTGTTGCTTTTCAAACGACTGGTCAGGGAGGAAGGTATTACGGTTATAATGACAACCCACGATCCGAGTATGAATGAGATAGCTGACCATGTTATATCATTGGAAGACGGCGAGGTAGTGGATGAAACTTAAAGAAAAACTTATTAATATATTTTTACCCGCCGGACGGGACAATCATGAAGAATTGGAATATGACCCATCCAATGTCATAACCTGTGAAAATCTTGTTAAAATATATAAAACAAAGGATACCGAGGTTGTTGCGCTGCAGGGACTCGACCTTGATATAAAGCACGGGGAAATGATGGCAATCATAGGGAACAGCGGAAGCGGCAAGTCCACTCTGCTTAATATGATTGGAGGTCTCGACAGACCGTCCGCTGGAAAGCTTATAGTAAATGGTACGGATTTACTGCGAATAAAACACAGTGAAATAACGGATTATAAAAAAAAGAGCGTAGGGTTCGTATGGCAGAATAATGCAAGAAATCTTATACCTTACTTATCGGCACGGCAGAATGTGGAACTTCCGATGGTTATTGCAAATAGAAGGAATTACAGGAAACGTGCTGCTGAACTTTTAAAGCTTGTTGGTCTTGAAGAAAGAATGAACAACCGTCTGAGAGAATTATCCGGCGGGGAACAACAGAGGGTTGCAATAGCCATAGCAATGGCCAATGAGCCTAAGATTTTGCTTGCCGACGAGCCTACAGGAGCTGTTGACACAAGAACGGCTACTCAAATTTTCAAGGCTTTAAGGCATTTGAATATTGAAACAGGAGTAACCGTAATAATTGTTACCCACGACCGCGGGGTTGCAAAAAATGTTGACAGGGTCGTTGCAATTAGCGACGGAAAAACCAGCAGCGAGTTTATCAGAAAGAGAAGTTACAGCGAAGAGCTTGAAGAATTGGATAGGATGAGCGGTGTTGAAGAATCCGAAACCCATGAAGAGCTGGTTGTTATCGACAGGCACGGACGGCTTAAATTGCCTGAAGAATATATGGAGAATATTGGTCTGGATAAGAACAGCAGAATAAAAATGGAAATGGAAGGAAACCGAATTGTCATATATAAGAAAAATGATAACTGATAGTAAAATGCAGGTGAATTTATGAAGAAAAAACTAATAATCCTACTATTGATTGCGATATTTATATGGATGTTATCTGCCTGCACAAAAACGTTGGAAGATCCTTTCAAAGATTTTGATTATGAAAAAGCGGTAGACGAGATTGAATCTTATCCTGTGGAAAGACAGGACTTTGAAATTACAAAAGTAATATTCGCCAAAAGCATACCTATAGCAAAAACAACCCAATACTACGAAGAAGTTACGGGTTACTTCAAGGAATATAAAGTAGACTTGCTATCCGAGGTAAAAGCGGGGGATGTAGTTGCGATTCTTGACAGCGGCAGTTTAGATAAGAAATTTCGCGACCAAACAATAAAGTATGAAAAGGCTAGGCTGAAATATGAAAAAGCAAAGATGGAGTATGAGACAACAGGGAAAAACGAAAGCTATATGCTCTCTGCAAAATTGGATTTCGAATATGAAGAGCTTAAATATAATGAAATATTAGATCAATACTCAGCGCTTGAACTAAAGGCAGCCTTGGATGGCGTTGTGACTAAAATGCCGGCCAATCCGGGTGATTTTATCAATAGCAAGAAACCTATAGTAGAAATAGTCGATGATTCCGAAATATATGTGTCTTTTGACAGCAAGGAGTCGCAGGGAT